>NZ_JAAGPS010000080.1:0-34983 GCF_017105025.1 Paraburkholderia sp. Ac-20336
GCGTTACGCGCAGCGCACGACGCCGCGCGCGTTCGATGCGGGCGCGCCGCAGAACATGATCAGCCTCGAAGGCGTGTATCACGACATTCTGCGGCTGCTGCCGGAGCGCGCGAGCATCGCGAGCGATGCCGGCACGTTCGGCGGCTGGCTCATGCGCTACTACCGCTGGAAGCATCCGCGCACGCTGTTCGCGCCGACCGCGGGCGGCATGGGCTACGCGCTGCCGGCGGCGATCGGCGCCAAGATGGCGCGGCCCGACGAACCGGCGGTCTCGTTCTCCGGCGACGGCGGCTTCGCGATGACGATGAGCGAGCTGGAAACGGCGGTGCGTCTGCGCCTCAAGGGATTCGTCGCGCTCGTGTTCAACAATAACAACTACGGCACGATCACGATGCATCAGCGCCGGGAGTTTCCGGGCCGCGCCGTCGCGACGGAACTGGGCGCGATCGATTTCGCGATGCTCGCCGAGTCGATGGGCGCGCGAGGCTTCACCGCGCGCACCAATGCCGAATTCGCCGAGGCGTTCGCACGGGCGCTCGCGCACGACGGCCCCGCGTTGATCAACATTCTTTACAGCCCGGATCGGCTTTCGCCGTGGGCGGACGAGCGTGCATCATGAGCCAGACGTTGAAAATCGAAGAGGCGCGGCCGCTCGAACTGGTGACGGGGCAGCGTGCCAGTGCGCCGCAGGCGAACACTGCCGCAAACACCGCCGCGATCAACGTCGATCACGTGTTCAAGCGCTTCGGTTCGAAGAAGGGCGACGTGCAGGCCGTCAGCGACGCCTCGCTGACGATCGCGCGCGGCGAATTCGTCTCGATCGTCGGTCCGAGCGGCTGCGGCAAGAGCACGCTGCTCAATATGATCGCAGGCCTGATGCCGGTCAGCGACGGCCGCATCGAGGTGCTGGGCAAGCCCGTAAAGGGGCCCGTGCATGAACTCGGCGTGGTGTTCCAGCAGCACCTGCTGCTGCCGTGGCGCACGATCCTCAACAACGTGCTGCTGCAGATCGAAGTCCGCAATCTCAATCGCGCGGAGTATCTGCCGCGCGCGCAGCAACTGCTCAAGCGGGTGGGCCTCGGCGACTTCGCCGAGCGCTTCCCCGACGAACTGTCGGGCGGCATGAACCAGCGCGCGGCGATCGTGCGCGGCCTCATGCACGATCCCGGTGTGCTGCTGATGGACGAGCCGTTCGGCGCGCTCGACGCGATGACGCGCGACCAGATGTGCCTCGACTTCCACCAGCTGTCGCGCGAGCAGGGCAAGACGGTGCTGTTCATCACGCACTCGATCACCGAGGCGGTGTTCCTGTCGAACCGGGTCGTCGTGATGTCGCCGCGGCCCGGCCGCATCGAGGAGATCGTGCCGATCGAGCTGGCCGGCGAGCGGCACGTCGACATTCGCGACGAGGCGGAATTCACGCGCTATACGCGGCACATCCGCCGCATCTTCGAAAAAATGGGCGTATTGAAAGAGGAGCGCCGGTCATGAATCAGAGTTCGACATCGCAAGGCTCCGTGCGCCGTGTGTTCAGCGCGCTATGGGCCCGGTTTCCGGTGCTGATCGTGCTGGTCGCGATCGTCGCCGTGTGGGAAGCGGGCGTCGATATCGGCCACGTACCCTCGTATCTGCTGCCGCCGCCGAGCAGCATCTGGGTGTCGCTCGTCGATCATCGCGCCAATCTGCTCGCGCATATGTGGGTCACGCTGATCGAAACGCTGGCCGGCTTCGGCCTGAGCATCGCGATCGGCGTGCCGCTCGCGGCGCTGATCGTCTACTCGCGCGTATTCGACCGGATCGTCTATCCGATCCTGATCGCGTCGCAGTCGGTGCCGAAGGTCGCGCTCGCGCCGATCCTGCTGGTCGCGCTCGGCTACGGCATCCTGCCGAAGATCATCGTCGCGTTCCTGATCGCGTTCTTTCCGGTGGTCGTCAATACCGTCACCGGTCTCGCCTCGGTCGATCGCGATACGCTCAAGCTGATGCGCTCGATGGGCGCGACGAAGGCGGCCGTGTTCAGCAAGGTGCGCTTTCCGCATGCGGTGCCGAGCATGATCGCCGGGTTCAAGGTGGCGATTGCGCTGGCCGTGGTCGGCGCGGTGGTGGGCGAGTTCGTCGGCGGCCGGGCGGGGCTCGGCTACTACATGATGCTGGCGACCGGCAATTTCGACGCGCCGCTCGTGTTTGCCTGCGTCGTGGTGCTGACGCTGGTCGGCATCGTGCTGTTCTATGCGGTGGGTCTGCTCGAACTGCCGATGGCGCGCTGGAACCGCTCGGTGCGTATCGCGCGCGCCGCGGAAGCCGGCAGCGCATTCGGGATGTAACGGCAATGGCGAATCTCCCGGTTTCCTTGCCGTCCCGAGGCGCCGACCTGATGGAGCTGACGCACCTCGGTGCGATCTGGCCCACCAAGTTCAGCTTCGCGCATTCGTTCCTGCGCACGGTGTGCCGGATGGACTTCTCGTGCGAAATCAGCAAGCTGCGCCTCGACGATGCAGGCCGCGGCCACATCGCCTATCGGGCGCGGCTCGACGGACACACGATGACGTTCGTGGTGTTTTCCGACCCGCTGCCGGAGCATCAACAGCAGGACCGCATCATCGCGACGCGCTGGGACGCATGGGCGGCGCTCTTTATCGGCGAGCCGTCGGCCGGGGATATCGAGCAGTCGCGCGAGCAGATCCAGCAGGTGACGTGGGGGCGCGCCGCGCCGCGCACGCTCGCCTGGTCGCGGGCGAACCGCAGCGCGCGCCTGTTCGAGCATGTGGTGGCGTCGCTCGCGGCCGGACAGCAGCCCGATCCGCGCCAGTTGAACCAGATCGGTTATCTGATCCGCACCACCGGGTTTAGCGGCAATGGCCGCAACGGCATGCACGATTACGCGTATCTGCGCCAGATCGGCCATCCGTTGCAGGCGCCGTATCACGCGCAAATGATGGCGGCTTACCTGTGGCGCGAGTTCGGCTACGACCTCGCACTGCACCTCGCGCGCGTGCGCAATCCCGCCGCCGTGGATCTTTCCGACGAATCGCGGCGCTTCGTCGGCGTCGGCAACTCGTCGGGCATCGGGCTCGTGCCGTTCGTGGTCCGGCATCCGCGCCTGCTCGACCGCTGGATTGGCGCACGCGAACAGGCTCTGGCCGAGATGTACCGCGAGCGCTTCGAAGCGGACGATTCGCGTTGCGACGAGTTCGATCGTCAACTGGAGCGCGCCATCGAGTATTTCGCGCACGAGCCGACCGGCGACCTCGACGAGTTCGCGCCGAGCGAGGCGATTCATGCCGAGCTGCTCCAGGTGCGCGAGCAGTTCGCCCACTTGCGCGCCGGGTGGAAGGCCGGCGCGAGCCGCTCGAATCCGCTGGCCGAACTGCTCGTCAGCTGGCGGGGGCGTTGCTGCCTGGAGACCGGCGAGCTGCTGAACTCGTTGCTGCTCGAATGCCACGAAGGCGGCAACGTCGACGCGAATACGCTGCATGCCGACGAATCGCTGCCGTTCGATCCCACGCAGAAGGCCGGTGCGCTGAAGGACCTGATCGAGACGCATCTGGCCTGGGTGAGCCGTTTCACCGTGGAAGGCGAGCGGCCTTTTTTTTGGTACGCATCCGAGGAAAACATGGAGCCGCGGCGCGGCAGCCGCGACATCGACGAGGGCGAGCAATATGCGCTGCCCGTCGACGTGATGGGCCGTGTCGAAGAGCTGCTGTCCCGTCTGCGCGCCGTGCCGCCCGAGCAGACGCTCGGCCGCTTTCTGATCGCGCATCCGGACATGCGCTTCATGGTCGGCTGGGTCAGCACACTGGCGGATTCCCACTACGCGATTGCGCGCACGGATCTGCTCACGAAGGACTTTTCCCCGCTGCGCATCATGCGTTTCCAGCTGGCGACCTACGGCATGTTGAAGTTCCGCCCGCGTTCGCGCACGTGGCTGCGCGCGACGCTGTTCCAGGGCGCGGGGCTGCCTCGCGAGCTCGCGGCCGGCCATGCCGGCGACGGTTTGCTGCCGAGCGTGCCGCACGGCTACGAATTGACGGAGGAACCGCTTCTTGGAGAATGAACTGTTGTCGGCTTCGGTGCGCCTGTCCGGCAAAGAGGTGCCGGGCTTGGCCGTGCGCGTGCTCGGGACGGCATTGATGCCGTGGGGCGCGAGCGCCGGCGCGGCGGAGGCCGTCGAATTCGGCGAACTGGCGGGCTGGCGGCGCTTGAGCCGGCTCGCGCGCGAACTTGGTGCCTTCGATGCGTCGATGTGGCGCGCGCCCGATATCGTCGCCGAGCACGAAGACCATGCGCTATGCGAGGCGAACGGCGGCTCCGCGCTGTTCTTCGGCGCCGCGCTGGCCGACTGGCTGGGCGCCTGGGCGGCGCAAAGCGGGCGGGTCGTGGTCGCGCTGCGCAACGTTGCCCATGCCGCCGATCTGCATGCGATCCCGTACTGGCTCGCGCGGCGCGGATACGCGGGATGTGTCGCCACGGGCCTCGGGGTTGCGGCGGACGCGGGGCAGCGCGACGGAAGCGGGATCGTGTTCAGCGTGGCCAGTGCCGAAGGCGACGGCTGGCAGTATCGGGCCGCGCATGATCCGATGGCTGTGCCGGGTGCCGCCTGCTCGTTGCTGTCGGCGCTGAAGCACGGCGCGCCGCCGCGCGCGGTGTTCGACGCGTTGTTGCAAACCGGCGGCAATTCGCGCGAAGACGTGCGCGACTTCGCATGGCTGGAGGGGAACGATGCCGTCGTCGTTGCGGCGCCGGCGCGGAGCTTGAGCGGTTTTATCGGCGACGCCTGCGCGTACGCCATCGATTCGCAGCACCTGAGTGTGCTGAAGGCGCGGGCCATGGCCGAAGGGTGGCCGATCCCGCGTGACGAATGGGAGCGGTTGATGCGCTTCGCCGACCGAAGCCTGATTCGCACGTCCGAGCGTTCGCGCGAAGGCGCCGGTTAATTTCATCCAGACGGGACACAGTCATGAAGATAGTTGTCGTACATCATTTCGTCTTGCCGGGACAGCACGAGGCGGCGCACAGGCGAATCGGGGAAGTCACGCGGCGCATGGGTACCCGCGATGGCTTGATGTTCCGCCACGTCGGCGCACGCGCCGGCATGCCGGACTGCCTGACCTCGGTCACGGGCTGGCGCAGCGAAAGCGATTGCGCCGGGTGGGAAGCGTACCGGGATTCGCTGCCGCCGATCGGCGGCGACAACCCGTATTCGAAGGTCGAGGAACTGGCGGTGATCGTTCCTTCGTCCGATGAAAAGGGCGCGGCCGGTTGAGGCAAGGGGTGCGGCTGTCGCGCCCCGGTTTCGTCTTATTTAATCAGGATGTCGAATCTGTTGGTGGGGATGTGAAGTAGGTGGTACAGGTTTCATGAAAAAATTCTTACAATATAAATTGGTTAGGAGGTCAAATGAAGAAGGCATGGATGTTGATCGCGCTTCTCGCTGCATCGGATTACGCATCGGCTCAAAGCTCGGTGACGTTGTTCGGTCAGATCGACGAGGCAATCGCCTACATTAACAATGCGGGCGGCGGCGCTTCGGTGCGCATGCGCAGCGGCACGTGGGTGGGTTCCCAGTGGGGGCTGACCGGCAACGAAGACCTGGGCGGCGGATACCGGGCTTTCTTCCGCCTCGAAAACGGTTTTGATCTGAATACCGGCAAACTCGGGCAGAACGGCCGGCAATTCGGCCGTCAATCGTATCTGGGGCTCGGCACGCCCTACGGTAATCTGACGTTCGGCCGCCAGTACGACATGGTGGTCGATTATGTCGGCCCGATCATGGCGAACGGACGGGGCAGCGCGCCGGCCTACGACATCGACAATACGGGCAATGACTGGCAGACCAGCAACTCCGTCAAGTATACGACGCCGACTTTCCACGGATTTTCCGCCGGCGCGCTGTATGCGTTCGGCGGCGTGCCGGGTCAGTTCTCGACCAACAGCGTGGTGAGCGCGGGCGCGGGCTATACGGGCGGTCCGTTGCAGGTCGGCGCGGCGTATACGTCGGTGCGCAATCCGTATGCGACGTGGTTCGACAGTACCGGTGCGTCCAATATCCTGATCTTTGGCGCTTATCTGCCGAACGCGCGTGCCCTCAACATTGCGGCAGGCGGCGTTTCATATAAGTTCGGCAATTTGATCGGCCGTGTCGGGATGTCGCATTCCGATCTGACCCAATCGATCAACGGCGCGGACGCCCAGTTCAATATCTATATGGCGCAGGCCGACTACTGGATGCGCTCGGATATCCGGCTCGGCGCGGCGGTGGACCTCGTGTACGGGAACATCGGCTCGCTGGGCCAGCATCCGCGCTATCAGCAGTACAACCTGGTCGCCGATTACTATCTGTCGAAGCGCACCGATCTTTATATGTGGGCGATCTACGGCACGGCGGGCGGTGACGCGACGCGCATGCAGATCGGGCAGTTGCCGGCGTCGACGACGAATAAGCAGTTCAACATCAACTTCGGTATCCGGCATCGCTTCTAGGACGCTCGGCATCGAAGACGGCGTCGCCGCCGAGGTTCGTGCGGCGGCGCTGTCATGAGCGCTGGGAGTGCGATTGGATCTGGTGCAAACCGGTGCCCGTGCGGAACGGAGCAGGGCCATGACGAGGCGACGTGCTGCCGCGCGCTGCGAGTTCAGGCAGCGCGCGGCAGCACGAGCTATTTGCGTGGCACGATCGATCCTGCTCTCCCGTTTCAGGAGAGCGGCTGGTTACATATTCGGGTAGTTCGGCCCGCCGCCACCTTCCGGCGTGACCCACACGATGTTCTGCGTCGGGTCCTTGATATCGCAGGTCTTGCAGTGCACGCAGTTCTGCGCATTGATGACGAGCCGCTCGTTACCTTCATCGTTCTTGACGAATTCATACACGCCAGCGGGGCAGTAGCGCGACTCCGGACCCGCATAGGTCTGCCAGTTCACGTTGACCGGCACGGTCGGGTCTTTCAGCGTCAGATGCGCAGGCTGGTTCTCTTCGTGATTCGTGTTCGAAATGAATACCGACGAAAGCCGGTCGAACGTGAGCTTGCCATCGGGTTTCGGATACGTGATCGGCTTGCACTGCGATGCCGGTTTCAGCATCTCGTGATCCCAATGCTGGTGATGCAGCGTCCACGGTACATTGCCGCCCAGCAGCTTCTGCTCGATGCCGACCATCAGCGTGCCGAGGTACAGGCCCTTGCTCATCCACTGCTTGAAGTTGCGTGCGCGATACAGTTCGGTGTGAAGCCATGAGGTCTTGAAGGCTTCCGGATACGCAGTCAGTTCGTCAGCCTGGCGGCCGGCCTGCACGGCGTCGAAGGCCGCGTCGGCCGCGAGCATGCCGGTCTTGATCGCCGCGTGCGAACCCTTGATACGCGAGACGTTGAGGAAACCCGCATCGTCGCCGACCAGCGCACCGCCTGGGAACACCAGCTTCGGCAGCGACATCAGGCCACCCGCCGTAATCGCCCGCGCACCGTACGACACGCGCTTGCCGCCTTCGAGAATCGCGCGGATCGCCGGGTGCGTCTTGTAGCGCTGGAATTCCTCGAACGGAGACAGGTACGGATTCGAATAACCGAGGCCGACCACGAAGCCCACCACGATCTGGTTGTTGTCCAGGTGATAAAGGAACGAGCCGCCGTACGTATCGTTTTCGAGCGGCCAGCCGGCTGTATGCATCACGAGGCCCGGCTTGTGCTTCGCGGGATCGATTTCCCACAGTTCCTTGATGCCGATGCCGTAGACCTGAGGATCGACGCCGTCGCGCAGTTTGAACTTCTCGTTCAGCTGACGGCCGAGATGTCCGCGCGCGCCCTCGCAGAACAGTGTGTACTTCGCGTGCAGTTCCATGCCGAGCTGGAAATTTTCGGTCGGCTCGCCGTCCTTGCCGATGCCGAGGTTCCCGGTCGCGACGCCCTTAACGGAGCCGTCTTCGTTATAGAGCACTTCGGCGGCGGGAAAACCCGGGAAAATTTCGACGCCGAGCGCCTCGGCCTGCTGACCCAGCCAGCGCGTCACGTTCGCGAGCGAAATGACGTAGTTGCCGTGGTTTTTGAAGTTATCCGGCAGCGCCCAGTTGGGCACGGCCTTCGCGCCGGTTGCGGTGAGGAACAGGAAGCGGTCCTCGGTGACGGGAACGTCCAGCGGCGCGCCTTTGTCCTTCCAGTCGGGGATCAGTTCGGTGATGGCGCGCGGGTCCATGACCGCGCCCGAGAGGATATGCGCCCCGATCTCCGAGCCTTTTTCGAGTACGCACACGCCAAGCTCGACGCCCTGCGCGGCGGCGCGCTGCTTCAGGCGGATCGCCGCCGACAGCCCGGCCGGGCCGCCGCCGACGATCACCACGTCGTATTCCATCGACTCGCGCGGGCCGAATTGCGAAGTAAGCATAGGTCAGGTCGCGACGTCAGATCGCGCAATTAGAGGGAGAGGGGAGCGATGGTAATCGAGATCAATTCAGCGCCGGCGCCGAGGGGGACGAGATCGAGCGGTTCGCGTGAACGCTCGATGAGAATGCCTTGCAGCGGACCGAGCAAGACGCCGTCGAGCATCCCGCCGCGCACGCTCCACTGACCGGACAGGCCGATCAGCAACCGGATCGGCGCCGCCGCGATGCTCGACGAACCGGACAGCACGCTGACGGACGAACCACAGCGGCCACGGCGCGTCATCACGTTCAGCGCGTTGACGGGCGCCGTGGAGAGCGTGCTCCACAGATCGAGGTCGCCGGAGAAATGCACGGGCTGGCCACGCTGCGCGTCGATGCGGACCTCTTGCGAGCGCAGCTTCACCGCACCCTCGTCGAGCAGCACGAAGGTGCGCTCGAAGCCGGCGAACTGCGAGAACCTCGCGGACGTGTTCAGCGTTGCGAGGCTCACGCGCCAGTCCGTGTCCTCGCCGTGTCCGGCGGCGCTGCCGCGAGCAATGGTGCGGGTGATGCCGTTGCCGTTCGCCCACGGCTCCGCCTGCAACTGGGCGTACTCGAAGCGGCGCACGGCAACCTGAGCGGCGCTGGCCGCGGAAGAGGGCGCAGCCGCTTCAGGCTTCATCGCGCGGCTCCGGCATGCCGCTCCAGTTCGCCCAGCACCTCGAACAGATCGCCGACGAGCCCGATATCGGCAACAGAAAAGATCGGCGCATCCGGGTCCTTGTTGATCGCGACGATCACTTTCGAGTCCTTCATGCCGGCGAGGTGCTGGATCGCGCCGGAAATACCGAACGCGAAATACACATCGGGTGCGACGGTCTTGCCGGTTTGGCCGACCTGCGCGGCATTGGAAACATAGCCCGCGTCGACGGCCGCGCGCGAGGCGCCGAGCGCCGCGCCGATCTGTGCGGCGAAGTGTCCGAGCCGCTCCATGTTTTCCTGCGAGCCGAGACCACGGCCACCCGACACCACGATGCGCGCCGAAGCGAGGTCCTGGCCGGACTGGTTGGCGGTGTGCCGTTCGACGAGACGGGTTTTCGCAAAGCTGTCGAGCACGGGCAGCACGACGATGTCCGCTGCCTGTTCGCCCGAGCCGGCAGCGGGCCAGGACGAGGCGCGGAACGTGGCGAACGTCGTGGCGGCTGCCGTGCTGACGTTCGACACGACGCTGCCCGCATAGAGTCCGCGCACGAACTGGTTCGCGCCTGCAACCGCCGTGATGTCGGACAGAAACGCGCCGCCGGCACGCGCGGCCGCGCGCGGCAACGCGCTGCGCCCGAGCGTGCGATGGGCCGCGGCGATCAGCGAATAGTCGCTCGCGAGAAGCGCGAGCCGTGCGGCGAGCGTTTCGGGCGCGATGTCCACCGAAGCGGCGGCCGCGACCAGGACGCGCGAGATTCCGGCGACGCGCGCGGCAGACTCCGCCGCGCTCGCGTCGAGCACCAGCAGATCGACCGGCAGACCGCGCTCGCTGGCGGCCGATACGGTTCGAAGCGCGGCATCCGCGACCTGACCGTTTTCCGTCTCTGCAAGGACGAGCGTTCTCATGCGGCGACTCCCGTGTTTCCGAATACGTTGCGTGCCGCGAGCGCGTCGATCAGCGCGGTGGTGGTCGGCACCTGGATGCCGGCCTTGCGCGCGGGCGGTTCGCTCAGCGCGTCGATGCGCGCGAGCGGTGCCGGCTCCACGCCGAGCGTGCGATAGCCGAGGATCTCCAGCGGCTTCTGCTTCGCCTTGACGATGTTCGGCAGCGTGACGCGGCGCGGTTCCGCGAGCCGCAGGTCCGCGCTTACCACGCACGGGCCGCCCAGTTCCCAGGTTGCGGTGCCGCTGTCGTCACCGCAGGTCACGCGCCAGCCCTCGGCCGTGGCGTCGAGCGCGCTCGCGTCGAGCCCTTGCGGCCAGTCGAGCAGGCCGGCCAGCATCGCGGCGACGCCGCCGATGTCGTCGTCGATCGCCTGCTTGCCGCAGAGCACGAGACCGTAGTCGTGGGTCGCCAGATAAGCGTGCAGCAGCCGTGCGACGCCGAGCGAATCGAGTGCGGGTGTCGCCTCGGCCGTGTCGATCAGCACCGCGTCGTTCGCGCCCATCGCGAGTGCGGTGCGCAGCACGTCCTGGCTTGTCGCGAGGCCGCAGGTCAAAACGGTGACGTGCGTTGCCACGCCGGCTTCGCGCAGTTGCAGCGCCTTCTCCAGCGCGCATTCGTCGAACGGATTGAGCGACATCTTGAGGCCCGTCGTATCGACGGCGCCGCTGGCATTGACGCGTACGCGCACGTTGGGATCGACGACGCGTTTGACGGGAACCAGAATCCTGATAGCCATGTAGGTGTTCTCCGGGAAATCAGGGTAAGTCAGGACACGGCGCCCGAGCCGTACTTGCCGACCAGCAGCGCGCCGCTTTCGAAGCGGCTCAGCGCGTAAGGGGCGAGCGAGACGTCGGTGGGCAGACCGAGCGCATGCTGCGCGAGCAGCTTGCCGACGCCTGGCGAAAGCTTGAAGCCGTGTCCGGAAAAACCGAAGCCGACGGTCAGCCCTTCGATATCGGCAACCGGTCCGAGCACGGGGTTCCAGTCGGGCGTCACGTCATAGACGCCGGTCCACGACGAGGCGAGGCCCGCCGTCTCGTAGGCCGGGAAGCGCTCGGCCACCTGCGCGCCGACTTCGGCGACGTAGTCGAGCGAGATATCGCCCTGTTCGGTTTCGGGTGCGTTCAGCGTTTCGCCGACCACGCCTTCGGACACCAGCATCTGTTTGCCGCCATAGCTGCGGTAATAGAGCATGCCCGGCGAGGCGAGGTCCTTGAAGGCCGGCATCGCGAACGTGTATTCGGCCTCGCATTCGAGCGCCAGCACCGTATGGCGCTCGGGCTTGACCGGCAGCGTCACGCCGATCCAGCCGGCCAGCTCCGGCGTCCAGATGTTCTGCGTGCTGACGAGCGTGCCGCAGCTGAAGGTGCCGGCCGTCGTCTCGACGCCGGTGATCCGGCGGCCGTCGCGAATCACGCCGGTCACGCGCGTGTTCTCCATGATCTTGACGCCGCGCTTGCGGGCCGAGCGGGCGAAGCTGGTCGCGACGAGGTAGGCGTCGGCAAAGCCGGCTTCGGGCTCGAAGCCGATCAGCGCGGCATCGTCGAAGCGGGCAATCGGCATGCGCTCGCGCGCTTCGTCGCGCGACAGCAACTGGACCTCGATACCCATGTCCTGCTGCGCGCGCAGCGACGCGCCCAGCGGTTCGAGCTTGTCGCCTTCGGGCGCGCAGATCATGTAGCCGCACTTGACGAGGCCGCACGAGGCCTCTTCGTCGCCCACGTATTCGGCGAAATTGTTGAAGGCCCACCACGACGCGCGGGCCAGCTCGACGTTCTGGCGCACGGAGTAGTGCGTGCGCAGCAGCCCCGACGACTGCGAGGTCGTGCCCGCGCCGATGGTGCCCTGTTCGAGCACGAGCACGCTCTTTGCGCCGAGCGCGGCAAGGTGATGAGCGACCGATGCGCCGACTACGCCCGCGCCGATCACGACAAAATCATAGTGGCTCATGTGGACTCTCCGAAATGGCAATGGGCGGATTGTAGGGACGAGCCGCGGCAGACGATTTTTTATTAGATAAACTAATGAGGCCCCCGTATTGGTGCTGATGAAACTGACGCCACGGGCGGGTACAGGCACCATGGCGCTTTCTCGCCGATCGTCGATCAACGATCGCGAGGGGGCAGGCTGGTGGAGACGAACCACAGGATGAGGCAATGGGACGGACACAGGCTCCGATCGATCTGCGGGCGCTACAGGCGTT
Source organism: Paraburkholderia sp. Ac-20336 (assembly GCF_017105025.1). Classification (NCBI taxonomy): domain Bacteria; kingdom Pseudomonadati; phylum Pseudomonadota; class Betaproteobacteria; order Burkholderiales; family Burkholderiaceae; genus Paraburkholderia; species Paraburkholderia sp. Ac-20336. The sequence continues at coordinate 12,199 of NZ_JAAGPS010000080.1, forward strand.
TATCGCCGTCTGCGAAACCGGCTCGATGACCGCGGCGGCGAGGCAGCTCGGCGTGACGCAAAGCGCGATCAGCCAGGCGATCTCGGCATTGGAGCGCGACCAGGGCCTCGTGCTGTTCGATCGCGACAGCCGGCCGCCGCGCCCCAATCTGGCCGGGCGCGCGCTGCTCGAACTGGCCGGTCCGCTGCTGGAGCATGCGCAGACCGTGAGCGCGCGCATCGGCGACGCGGCGCAGGTGGGCAAGCTGCCGGTGCGCCTCGGCTGCGTCGATTCGTTCGCGGCGACGGTGGGGCCGGAGCTGATCCGCGCCGTGTCCGGCACGCCGCGGCAGATTTCGTTGTGGTCGGGGCTCACCCCGGGGCTGAGCCGGATGCTGCACGATCATGAACTCGATATGGTGGTCTGCACGCAGACCACGCTCGACGATGCGCGCATCGTCGAAGTGCCGCTGTTTTCCGAGGCCTTTGTTGCGGTCGTCGCGAAAAGCTATCTGCATGAGCGGCGCGACGCGGACTGGCGCAGCCTCGCGCACGATCTGCCGCTGATCCGCTATACCCGGCGCTCCGTGATCGGCCAGCAGGTCGAGCGGTTCGCCCGACATCTCGGCATCGTGAGCCCGCAACGCTACGAATTCGACGCGACCGATCCGCTCCTGAGCCTCGTGACCGCGCGGCTCGGCTTTGCGATCTCCACGCCGCTGTGCCTCTGGCAGGCGCGCCACTATCTGAACGACATCGCGGTGCTGCCGTTGCCGGCCAGCCGGCTCGGGCGGCGCGATTTTTTTCTGCTGCACCGCGAGGGCGCGTGGGGCGACTTTGCCGCCGACATCGTCGCGCTCACGCGATCGGTGCTCGACCATTCGATTTGTCCGGCTTTGGCGCAGGCTTTGCCGGAACTGCCGGCCGACGCCGTGCAGTGATCCATCACGACAGGAGTTTGACGATGAACGAGTTGTATTCGCTCGAGCGCGGCGACGCGCCGCTGCTGGTTTCGATTCCGCACCTCGGGACGCAGATTCCCGACACGCTGCGCCCTCTGTATTCCGACGCGGCGCTGACGCTGGCCGACACCGACTGGCATCTGGACCGGCTCTACGCGTTCGTGCGCGAGATGGGGGCGACCTTGCTCGGCGCGAAAGTGTCGCGCTATGTGATCGACCTGAACCGGCCGCCGAACGACGAGAGCCTGTATCCGGGACAGACGACGACTGGCCTGTACCCGACCGAAACGTTTCATGGCGAAGCGGTGTATCGCCCGGGCTGCGAACCGGATGCGGCGGAGAAGCAGCGCCGCGTGGAGACCTGCTGGCGTCCTTATCACGCCGCGCTTGCGGAGGAGCTGGCGCGTCTGCGCGCGCTGCATCCCCATGTGCTGCTGTGGGAAGCGCATTCGATCGCGAGCGTGTTGCCGAGGCTTTTCGAAAACAAGCTGCCCGATCTGAATCTGGGTACCCAGGACGGACGCACCGCGGCGCCGGCGCTTCAGGCCGCAGCCGAAGCTGGCGCCGCGGCGGGCGAATTCACGTGGATTGCGAACGGGCGCTTCAAGGGCGGCTACATCACGCGTCACTTCGGTGCGCCGCAGCAAGGCATTCACGCGATCCAGCTCGAGATGTGCCAGTCGACCTATATGGACGAAGCGGCGCCGTTTGCCTATCTGCCCGAGCGCGCGGAGCGGGTTCAGCCGACGCTGCGGCGCATGGTGGGCGGCGCGCTCGACGCGCTCAGGACGCTGCCGGCGCCTCGCGTGCCCGAATGAACCCGTTCGCCTTATTCGCGTGCGCCAGGTGTCCCGATGGGTGCGCGCACAGGGCGGCGGAATAAGGCGAGATGAGCGAGATAAGGCCCGAGGCCAAGACGCTGCCGGCCTCGATGAGCGAACGCTTTTCGGGCGTCACGAATGGCGGGAGTCGCTTCCGCTATCAGGACTTGCCCGATCTCACGCGGCGACCGAACGTGACCGCGTGCGCGCACGCGGTTTTTCGATTGCCGGTTTCGTCACTTCTTCGGGATGAAGCGCCGCCTGCTGCGCCGCAAGAATATGAGCCTCGGCCGCGGCTCGGGCGGCGACCGGGTCGCGCGCCTTGACGGCGTCGCGGATGCTATGCATTTCGAGCAGGCTGAATCTCGCGCGGCCAGGATTCGCCATCGACTTCGCGCGCAGCAGATTGATGCGCGCAAACAGCGATTCCAGAAATTCGCGAATGATGTGGTTGCCGCAGCCGAGCAGAATCACGTCGTAGAACTCGCCGGTCGACTTCAGCCGATCGAGCGCATTGTCGTTATTGACGGCTTCCTGGAATTGCGCGAGCGCCCGGTCGAGGGCGGCGACCTGCTCGTCGGTGGCCGACTGAGCCAGAAGCGCGGCCGCTTCGCCTTCGAGCAGCTTGCGCACGTGATAGATCTCCACCGACTCCTGGATGGAGATCGTCGCCACCGAAGGCCCGCGGTTCGGCGCGTTGTGAACGAGACGCTCGGATTCGAGCCGCCGCAACGCTTCACGCAGCGTCGTGCGGCTCACGCCCATCGTTTCCGCGAGCGTCGTTTCGACGAGCCGCTCGCCCGGCGCGAGTTGCCCTTGCATGATGGCTTCCCGCAACTTCGACGTGGTCTGAAACAGCACGGTCTGCGGTGTGACTTTCAGATCCACAGCCATAACGTCCCCTTCCCTTGATCTTTTCAGTTTGTAATGCGGCGGCCGGCCAGCGGAGCGCCGCGCGAGGCGCGCGCTCCGGATGCCCGGCCCGTGCCGCTTACCCTTGCGCGAGGAAGCGTTGACCGATTTTTTCGAAGACGCAGTAATGGCCCTTGAACCACTCTTCCGCCGCGAGGCGGGCGCGCCACGGCGTGCCACGCGCTTTTTCCCGCGCGTCCGACTCAAGTGCTTCCCGCTTTGCCAGATAGTGTAGAGCAAGATGGGTGAAGCGTTGAGGGTCTCCGTCGACGATATCGAAGCGCCGCACGGCAAGCCAGTCCTCGCATTCGAGCAGCGCCGGGATGTGGTCCTGTTCATACCAGCGATTGAATTCGTCGCTGCGCGCCTCGGGCACGGTGAAGAACACGGCGTAGACGAACTGCGCGTCGAACGGCGAGCTCGCGCGCGCGCCGTCCTGATGCCAGTAGCCGATTTCCTCGCCGATGTAGCGGGTGAAATCCGACACGCCGCCGAGCATGCGCCGCGAGCGCTCGCCCGGATTGCCCTTGATCTCCTTGTACTGCGGAGTCGAGAGCGCATCCCTCGATTCCATCTCGTAGATGGCGAGGTAGGCCGGCCCGTCGACATTGCGGTAGCGCTGCGCCGACGTGAAGCCCGGCGCCTTCATACGCGCCGGAATGTGCTCCGTGTCGTACCAGTCGTTGAAGTCTTGCTCCCAGCTTGCGTCGGGAGTCATTTCCGAAAACAGCACCGTGCGACGGCTCATCTCGATCTCCTCTCAAAAAAAGTTGTTGACTGGATTGTACGACAATCGTATTGTTTGTCAAACCGATACTTTTAACCGCCGGACTACCGGCCCTGGAGTCTCCGATATGAAGCTGCAAGTCAAGTCCCTCTACACGTACGTTCAGCACCAACCGGCACCGGCGAATGCCGAAGATCAACGTCCGCTGCACAAGGTTGCGGTCATCGCCGTCGTCAAGAATCCGTATGCTGGCGAGTTCCGCAACGACCTCTCCGAAATGATCGAGGCCAGCGTCGAACTGGGCGAAAAACTGGCTCAACTCGCGAAGGACGCGATGGGCCCGTACGAAGTCGAGAGCTACGGCAAGGGCGGCATCGTCGGCACCGCCGGCGAACAGGAACACGCGAACGCGCTGCTGACGAGCGCATTCGCCGAGCCGATCCGCGCGGCCGTCGGCGGCAAGGCATGGATTCCCTCGTACACGAAGGTGGCTCCGGCTGGCGTCGCGATCGACGTGCCGCTCGCCTACAAGGATGCGCTCTATGTGCGTTCGCACTATGACGGCATGACCGTTGCGATCCCGGAAGGCCCGCTGCCCGACGAAGTCGCCGTGATCTTCTGCCTCGCGAACCGCGGCCGTCTGACCGCTCGCGTGGGCGGCCTGAAGGTGTCCGAAGCAGTCGGCGAAGACGGTCTCGTCTAAACAATTTCCTTATGGAGGAGATGCAATGAAAACGGCAATCGTCAATCTGAAGACCATCGTCACCGGAGAGTGGCGCGATCCGTTCGCAAAGGGCGACAGCATCCTGATGGCGGACGGCAAGATCGAAGCGATCGGCACCCTGAGCGCCGAACAGCTCGAAGCCTGCGACGTGGTGATCGACGCCGACGGCGCGACCGCGATCCCGGGTCTGATCGACTCGCAGATTCACAACACGTTCGGCGACTACACGCCGCGCCAGAAAACCGTCGGCTTCCTCGAAAGCTACGTGCACGGCGGTACGACGACCGCGATCAGCGCGTCCGAAGTGCACGTGCCGGGCCGTCCGACCGATCCGCAAGGCGTGAAGGCGCTGGCCGTGGCCGCGCAGCGCTGCTTCGCCAACTATCGCCCGGGCGGCATGCGCGTTTTCGCGGGCTCCATCATTCTCGAACCGGGACTGGTCGAGGACGATCTGCGCGACATCGCCTCGCAAGGCGTGTGGCTCGCGAAGGCCGGCTTCGGCGCGGTCAAGACGCCGTTCGACTACGCGCCGATGATCGGCTGGGCGAAGAAGCACGGCATGATTACCACGGTGCATACGGGCGGCTCGTCGATTCCGGGTTCGTCGGGTATCTGGGCCGAACATCTGATCGCGATGCAGCCGCACGTGTCGTTCCATATCAACGGCGGCCCCGTGGCGATGCCGGATCAGGATTTCGGACGCATTCTCAACGAAAGCGAAATCGCGATGCAGGTCTGCACCGCCGGCAATCTGCGCACGCTGCTGATGATCGCCGAGATGACCGTGCAGGCCGACAAGTTCGACCGCTTCCTGATCGCCACCGACACGCCGACCGGCAGCGGCATCATGCCGCTCGGCATGATGTACACGATCACGCACCTCGCGAGCCTCGGCAAGATGGCACCGGAGCAGGCGATCTGCGCCGCGACCGGCAATAACGCGCGCACCTACGGCATCAACTCGGGCTTCCTGCAGGTCGGCCGCGACGCCGACGTCGTGATTCTCGACTCGTGCGTGGGCGGCACCAAGCATACGGCTCTCGATGCGCTGGCCAATGGCGATATCGCCTCGGTCGCGGCGGTCGTCACGGACGGCGTGCCGCGCTTCGTCGGCCGCAGCCGCAACACGCCGGCTTCGGAGAAGAACGTGCGGGTTATCAAGTCCCGCATCATGAACGATTTCGCGGCTCCTAAACATTGAGAACTGGCATGGCTGAACAGAAAAGGATAATCGTCGTCGGCGGCGGCCCCGTCGGCATGGTGACGGCGCTCGCCTGCGCGCAACGCGGCTTCGCCGTCACGGTTCTCGAAGCGGCGCAGACGGTCGATACGAATCCGCGCGCGGCCACGACGCACCCGTCCACGCTCGAGATGATCGACAGCCTCGGCGTGATCGACGAATTCATCGCCGCGGGCCTCGTCGCGCGTTACTTCGACTTCTGGGACCGCGAGAAGCGCGAGTTGATCGCGCGCTTCGACCACGACCTGCTGCGCGAGGATACGAAGTTCCCGTTCGTCGTGCAGACCGAGCAGCACAAGCTTGTCAACATCATCGCGGCGAAGCTGAAGACGATGTCCGACGTGGACGTGCATTTCGGCGTGCCGGTGGTGGACGTCGAGCAGGATGCGAACGGCGTGACCGTGACGATCGACCGCGACGGCGTAGAGGAGAAGCTGAGCGGCACGTTCCTGGTCGGCGCGGACGGCGGGCGCAGCACCGTGCGCAAGAAGCTCGAGATCGAATTCGAAGGCTACACGTGGCCGGAGCAGTTCCTCGTGCTGACCACCTCGTTCGACTTCGAGAAAGCGCTCGGCAGTTCGTATCGCGCCTACCTCGCCGATCCGAAGGAGTGGGGCAACCTCTTCAAGGTCGCCGGCGACGACATGAAGGGCCGCTGGCGCGCGGTGTTCCCGGCGCCGGTGGACGTGCCGGAAGAGTTCGTGATGAGCGACGAGGAAGCGCAACGCCGCCTGAACCGCATTTTCCCGCTGGAAGACGGCGCGACGTATCCGCTGCTGCACAAGAATATTTACCGCGTGCATCAGCGCGTGGCGGCTTCGTTCCGCCGTCAGCGCATCTTCCTCGCGGGCGATTCGAGCCACGTGAACAATCCGATCGGCGGGCTCGGGCTCAACTGCGGGATTCACGACGCGCTGGAACTGGCCAACACGCTCGCCGAGGCAGCGGACGGCAATGCCGAGCGTCCGGTGCTGGACCGCTACGAGCGTCGCCGCCGCTCGCTGAACATCGAGTTCGTTCAGCAGCAGACCGTGGCGAACAAGAAGCGTCTGGAAGAGACCGATCCGGCGGTGCGCGCGCAGCATCTGGCCGACCTCGCCGCGACGGCCGCCGACCCGGCGCGTCACCGCGCGTTCCTGTTGCGCACGTCGCTGATCGACAGCGTACGCAAGTCGCAAGCCATTCAGTGATGCTAACGGAGACCGATGGCATGGCTCATTCATTTACCCGGCCGCAGCTCGCCGATCCGTCGCTGATCCGTTCGGCGGCATGGATCGACGGCGAATGGCTCGAAGCGCCGGACGGCGCGACGATCACCGTGGCCAACAAGGCCACGGGCGAGCCGATCGCGACGGTTCCGTTGCTCGGCCGCGAGGCGACGGCCAAGGCCGTTGCGGCGGCCCAGGCCGCGTTGCCGGCCTGGCGCCGGCGCAGCGCCAAGGAGCGCGCAGGCATCCTCAGGAAGTGGTTCGACCTCGTGATGGCGCATCAGGAAGACCTCGCGCGCATCATGACCGCCGAACAGGGCAAGCCACTCACGGAATCGAGGGGCGAAATCGCGTACGCGGCTTCGTTCATCGAGTGGTTCGCGGAGCAGGGCAAGCGCATCGAGGGCGACATGCTGGAAAGCCCCAATGCGGCGCAGCGGATCATGGTGCTCAAGCAACCGATCGGCGTGTGCGCGGCGATCACGCCGTGGAATTTCCCGGCGGCGATGATTACGCGCAAAGCCGCGCCGGCGCTCGCGGCGGGCTGCACGATGGTGCTCAAGCCGGCTTCGCAAACGCCGCTCACGGCGCTCGCGCTGGCCGAGCTGTCGCATCGCGCCGGCGTGCCGCGCGGCGTGTTCAGCGTCGTGACGGGCTCCGCGCGCGAGATCGGCGCGGAACTCTGCGAGAACCCGATCGTGCGCAAGCTGTCGTTCACGGGCTCGACGGAAATCGGCAAGGTGCTGATGGCGCAATGCGCGTCGACGGTGAAGAAGCTGTCGATGGAACTGGGCGGCAACGCGCCGTTCGTCGTGTTCGACGACGCGGATCTCGACGCCGCCGTGCAGGGCGCCATCGCCTCGAAGTTCCGCAACACGGGGCAGACGTGCGTCTGCACGAACCGTTTCCTCGTGCAAGCAGGCGTCTACGATGCGTTCACGGCGAAGCTGAAGACCGCGATCGCCAATCTGCGCGTGGGCGACGGCATGGCGGAAGGCACGAGCCAGGGGCCGCTCATCGACGCGGCGGCGCTCAGCAAGGTCGAGGAACACGTGGCGGACGCGCGCAGCAAGGGCGCCGACATCGCGCAGGGCGGCAAGCGCTCGGCGCTGGGCGGCAACTTCTTCGAGCCGACGCTGCTCGTGAACACCTCGCTCGATATGCAGATCTTCCACGAGGAAACCTTCGGGCCGGTGGCGGCGGTGCTGCGCTTCTCGACCGAGGAGGAAGCGGTGGAGATCGCCAACGCCAGCGAAACCGGGCTTGCATCGTACGTGTACACGAACGATATGTCCCGCTTCTTCCGTATCGCCGAAGCACTCGAAACGGGCATGGTCGGCGTCAACACGGGGCTGATTTCGAACGAGGTCGGCCCGTTCGGCGGCATCAAGGAAAGCGGCTTCGGACGCGAGGGCTCGAAATACGGCATGGACGACTACCTGGAGACGAAGTACGTCTGCGTGCAGGTGGCGTAACAGCCCACCCGCAACGAAAAGCACGGCGTCAGCGGGGCTGGCGCTTCATGGATGGAGGAGACTTTAAATGTCGGATATCAGCAAGCCGTTGCCCCTCGTGGCCAGGCATTCGTCGCGCATGCGCTGGATCGTGGTGCTGGTCCTGTTCGGCTCGGTTCTGGTCGGCTTTTTCGACCGGATCAGCGTAGCGGTTCTTTTCAATAATCCCGACTTCTATAACGCCCTGAATGTCGGTTTCAATCCCACCAAGCTGGGATTCCTGATGACGGCGTTCCTGATCGCGTACGGTATTTCGTCAGTCGTGCTGAGCATCATCGGTGACGTGTTCAAGCCCGGCAAGGCACTCTCGGTGTCGGCCGTGATCTGGGGCGTGGTGATGCTCGGCATGGGCGCCGCGCAGAGCTTCGGCACGATGATTTTCGGGCGCGTCGTGCTCGGCATCATGGAAGGGCCGCAATTCTCGCTGATCGCGAAGATCGTGCACCGCTGGTTCCCGCCCGAAGAGCGGGGCCGCGCCAATGCGGTGTGGATGGTGGGCAGCCCGATCGGTTCGGCCGTCGGCTTTCCGCTCACGCTTTGGCTCGTGCACGCGTATGGCTGGCGCGCATCGTTCTATATCTTCGGTGTCATCAGCCTGTTCATCATGGCACCGCTGATCTTCTTCACGACCCGCGACCGCGCGCGCTATGCGGACCCGGAAAGCTCGCGCCAGGCCGTGGCCGCCGAGGCCAAGGAGAAGGTCGATCTGCGTCTGTTCCTCAAGGACTACCGGTTCTGGCTCGTCACCGCATACGGCTGCGGGCTCCTGATGTACCTGTGGGGGCTCAACAGCTGGCTGCCGACTTATCTCGAGCGCGTCCGGCACTTCAACCTCGGGCAGATGGGGATCTACTCGTCGCTGCCGTTCATTCTGATGTTCATCGGCGAAGTGTTTTCGGGCCTGCTGGCCGACCGTCTGGGCAAGCGCGCGATTCTCTGCTTCATCGGTCTTGCCGGCGCGGGCCTGCTGCTCTTCGCGGGCACGCAGATTCAGGATCCGCACGTGGCGGCGATCGTGATCGCGCTGAGCGCCGGCTGCTGGGGTCTCGGGTTGCCGGCCCAATACGCGCTCGCGATGGACATCATTCCCGTCTCGGTCACGTCGGCGGGCATCGGGGTCAAGAACGGCTGCAGCAATCTGATGGGGGCGCTCGCTCCGGTTCTGATCGGCTGGATCGTCAGCACGACGGGGAGTTTCAATACCGGTCTGCTGGTCATCGTTCTGGGCAGCCTCGTCGGCGCGGTGATGATGCTGCCGCTGATTCGCCGCTACTGAGCGGCGCGCTGGGAAACGCGGCCTCGTCAAACAGGCCGCGCATTGCTGTTTCTTATAAATAGTCATACTAATTAAATTGGAGATCTATCTTGCAGAGCAATCGCTTTCGTCGCAGACTGGCGGTTTCGGCCGCCTCGTGCCTGGCGCTGACCGCAATGCATGGGGCGAATGCCCAGAGCAGCATGCAGTCAGGCGCGTCCGACTCGTTCGTGCAGCTATACGGAACCGTCGGAACCTATATCGGTACGTCCAAGCGCTCCGGAGATCCGAAGGCCGCCTTCGTGGAAGGTAGCGGCGGCTTGACGACGTCGTTCTGGGGCATTCGCGGTCGCGAAGACCTGGGCGGCGGCAATGCGATGATATTCAGCCTGGAGAGCTTCTTTCAGCCTTCCACGGGCGCCTTGGGCCGCAAGCCGACCGATCCGTTCTTCTCCCGCAATGCCTATATGGGATTCAGCACGCAGTACGGTACGTTGACGTTCGGGCGTCAGACGAACCCGACCTACGTCAACATGCAGGAACTGAATCCGTTCGGGGCCTCGGTCGTGTTCTCGCCGATCGTGCTGCAATCGTTCGTCTCGACCTATAACGGCGTCCTGATCGGGGATACGGTGTGGGACAACGCGATCCAGTACAGCTCTCCCTCGCTGAAGGGCCTGGCCGTGACGGGCATTTACGGCGTCGGCGGCGTGGCGGGGCAGCCCGGCGTGGCGAACCTCGGTTTGCACGCGAACTATTCGTCGGGGCCGTTTTATGCCGGCGTGTCGTTGCAGCGTGTGCGCACGCCTGTCACCGCGCCGGTGTCCGAACAGGATGCGTGGCTCGCCGGTATGCGCTACAAGCTGCCGTTCGTCACGCTGTACGGCGCGATGGAAGGTAGTCAGACGTATGGCTTGCGCTCGTCGAGCCGTACCTATCAGGCCGGTGCGGCCGTTCCGACCGGACCGTTCGGTTATGTTCTCGCCGAGTGGGCCCGCACGAACTACGACACGGTCCCGGCCTCGCATGGGTGGATTCGCAACACCGGCGCGCTCGCGTACGACTACCTGCTCTCGAAGCGCACCGATGTCTATGCCGTGTGTCTGTATGACAAGATCGCCTCGAAGGGATCGGCCACGACGTTCTCGCTGGCGATACGGCATCGTTTCTAAAACCGTCGCGCGGATTTAAGCATTGGTTTCAATAATTTAGGATTCCAATGCTGTGAGCCGGTTGCCGGCGATTTTCAGGCTGCAAAAAACAAGGGGCGATCTGCGCAAGCAGATCGCCCCTTGTTCATTCGATACGAGCAGCGCCGGCGAAGCGCCGGTCTTATCCTTGCGCTTCGGCCCGCCGCGCGAAGTACTCGAAAGAGTGCTCCCAATGCACGGGCGTCATGATCTGCGCCATCCGTTTGGCGCGTGCCTCGGGGGCGAGTGCCGTCTGCGGCAGCCCCGCCGAGCGCGCGAGCACCTCGATCCGCGCGGCGCGTTCGAGGAACACGCCGACACAGATCGCGTGCTCGATCGAGCGCCCGCAGAACGTCACGCCATGGTTGGCCATCATCACCACGTCGTGGCTGCCCATTGCTTCGGCAAGCGCCTTGCCTTCTTCCGGCTTGACGATCAAGGCGGCCGTTTCGCGCATGACCGGCAATTCGCCGAAGTAGTCGGCGTCGAGCGTATAAGGCGTGAAGCGTTCGAGACAGCCGGACAGGATCGAGGCGTGGCGCGGATGCGTATGCGCCACGACCAGCACGTCCGGACGCTGGAGAAAAATTTCGCTGTGGATCGGCCACTCCGAATGGCGTCCGCCGCTGCCGGCGATCTGCTTGCCTTCGAAGTCGACCAGCACGAAATCCTCGGCGCCGCGTACTTCTTCGAGACCGATGCGATTACGTTTGAGCCAGAAGCCGCGACCTTGCGGATCGCGCAGCGACAGATGTCCCAGCGACATGTCGCCGTGGCCTTCCAGTTCGAGAATGCGGCAACCGAGTGCGAGCCGGTCGAGTGCGCGTTTGAGATCTTCGTTCATGTCCATCATGTATGTCTCGTCAATCGATACGTCAGCGGATAAGGTCCGCGAATAAGAAGGGTCACGCGCAAAGCGTATTCAGCGCATGCCATGCGAGAGGCGGCGCGAAATGAAAACCAGCGCACGGTCGAGTACGAGACCGACGAGGCCGATCGCGAGCATGCCCGCATACAGTTTGTCGTAGCGGAACGTGGCCCCCGAGTTCGCGATATAGAAGCCGAGACCGTGCGTGTCGCCGATCATTTCGGTCACGATGACGACCGTCATGCCGATCGGCAGCGCAATGCGCAGACCGTTCAGAATGCCGGGCAGCGCCGCCGGAATCAGGACGTGGCGCAGCAGCGTGCCGCGGGTCATGCCCATGTTCTGGCCGGCCCAGACGATTTCGCGCCCCGTCGCGCGGCTCGCCAGATGCGTTGCGACCACGACCGGGTAGAGGCATTCGAGCGCGGCAAAGGCAATTTTCGACGGCGTGCCGATGCCGAACAGGAACGTGAAGATCGGAAACAGCGCGATCTTCGGCACCGGATAGCCCGCGAAAAACACCGGCTCGAACAGGTATTCGAACCAGCGCACGCGGGCGAGCCCGAAGCCGACCAGCACCCCGGCCACCGAGCCGATCACGAAGCCGGCGAAGGTGCGGCCCGTGGTCACCAGTACGTGATAGGGCAGATTGCCGGACATCGTGTCGTTGATGAAGGCCGCGAACACCGCGCCGAGCGGCGGCAGCACGCGCGCCGAAATGAGGCCGGACAGCGCGACGCATTGCCAGAGCAGCAGCATCAGCGGCACGGAGTACCAGGCGCGTGTGCCGGACCACATACGTTTGAGTGCGATCATCGCTGAGCCTCCTCGGTGCCGAGCAGCACGCCGCGCAACGCGCGTTTGCGCACCGCCATGAGCAGGCGATCGGCGACGAAGCCGAGCAGCCCGTAAGCGACCACGCCGGTCAGCATGATGTCGTAGCGCACCCAGTCCTGGCCTTCCGTAATCAGCAGACTCAAACCCGTTTTCGCGCCGATCAGTTCAGCCGCGAACAGCGACACGAACGACAGCGCGAGCGCCACGCGCAGGCCCGCGAAAATGCCCGGCAGCGTCGCGGGCAATACGACACGCAACAGCAGCGTCGGGAACGGCGTCTCGAAGTTGCGCGCGACCCATACCAGATGCTTGTCCATTTGCTGGACCGCATGCTGCGCGGCGAGAAACACCGGAAACGACACGCTCAAGGCGACGATCGCCGTCTGCGTCGCGCTCGTGAGGCCGAAAATAAGCAGCATGATCGGCAGAAAAGCGATCTTCGGCACGGGATAGACGAACGCGACGAGCGGATCGGCAAATTCGCCGACCGGCTTCGACAGGCCCGCCACCAGCCCGAGGGCCGCGCCGATCGCCGAGCCGATGGCGAAACCGCCGATCAGCCGCAACAGGCTGTCGCGCAGGTAGGTCCACAGCTCGCCTTCGCCGGCCAGCTCGCGCGTCGCGCTGACGATGTCGCTCGGAAACGACAGATAGGGCGGCAGCTTGCCGCTCGCACCGAACCACTGCCACAGCGCCAGCACCACGATCGGCACCGCGGCGCGGCCGGCCATGTAGGGCAGGCGCCGCCATCCGCCGCGGCGCGGCGGTGCCGGCACATCGAGAACGGCGCTCATGCGACCCGCTCCACTTCGCGTGCCTTGATGACCTCTTCGCGCAATGCTTCCCACAACGTCGTGCGCAACTCGAAGAAGCGCTGCGATTTGCGGAACGACACGAAGTCGAGACCTTCGCGGTCCACCTGCAGATCGAGCTTGATGCGCGCGGGCCGCGTGGAGAACACGACGACGCGCGTGGCGAGTGTCACGGCCTCGTCGATGTCGTGCGTGACGAACAGCACGGTGCGGCGATGCTTCGCCCAGATGTTGCCGAGTTCTTCCTGCAGCAGCTCGCGGTTTTGCGCATCGAGTGCGCCGAACGGCTCGTCCATCAGCATGATGCGCGGTTCGAGCGCGAGCATGCGGGCGAGCGCGACGCGCTGCTTCATGCCGCCGCTCAATTGCGCCGGATACATGCCGCCGCCTTCCGGCAGGCCGATCATCGTCAGCAATTCGCCGACCCGGGCCGCGCGCGTCTGCTCGGGTACGCCGCCGATGAGCATCGGCCATGCGATGTTCTCGGCGACGGTGGCCCACGGAAAGAGCGAGTAGCCCTGAAACATCATGCCGCGATCGCGGCCCGGGCGATCGATCGGCTTGCCGTCGACGAGTATCTCGCCGCCGGAGAGCTGATCGAAGCCGCCCGCCATGTGCAGGAACGTGCTCTTGCCGCAGCCCGAAGGGCCGAGAATCGCGAGGAATTCTCCTTCCTCGACCGCGAGATTGAACCCGTCCAGCGTGGCAACGGGACCTTTCGGTGTCGCAAAGACTTTGCGCACACCGCGTGCTTCGAGAATCGGCATTGCACTTATTCCTTCGGTAGCCACGACATGTCGACGAGCTGATTCACATCCACCGGCTTGCGCTGAATGCCGTTCTTGATGAGGATGTCCTGCATTTTCGCGAGGGTCTGCACGTCGACGCGATCGGTCGGGTCGCGATAGTAGTCCGACATCGACAGATACACCGCCGGCGTGACGCGCACGTCGTGAGCGTCGATCAGGGCCTGACGGGCGTCCTTGGTGTGATCGTCGTAAAAGCGCGTCGCGGTTTTGAGGTCCTTCAGGAATGCATGCACGGCGGCCGGCTGGTTCTTCAGCACGTCCGGCGAGGCGATCACGAGCATCAGCTCCTGATCGAACGGCACCGCGTCGCGCGACGTGAACAGCGGCCGCACGCCGCCGTGCGTTTCTTCCGAGCTGGCAAACGGCTGCGGGAAGACGCCGACGTCGATCATGCCCGAGCGCAGCGCCTGGCCCTGCGCGGGGAAGCTGACCGGCACGAAGGTCACGTCGCGATTCGGATCGATGCCGTTCTTTTCCAGCACCAGTTTGGCCCACAGGTGCGTCGAGCTATTGAGCGCATCGATGCCGATCTTCTTGCCCTTCAGATCCTTGATGCTCTTGATCGGCGAGCTGTCGCTCACGAGGTAGGTGGTCTGGAAACCGTTCGCGCTTTCGCGGGACAGCGAGGCGATGACCTTGAATTTCGCGCCTTCGGAAGCGGCCAGCAGCGCCGCGTTCGCACTCGTCGTGATGAAGTCGAGCGCGCCGGCCTCGAAGGCCTGGAAGCGTTTGTCGTTGCCGGCAAAGCGCGTGATGTCGAGCGTGTAATCCTTGCCCTGTCCCGGGGCGACGGTCGGCTTCGCATGCAGCAGCCAGAGCTGTTCCTCGCCCGCGCCGCCGATGCCGACGCGCAGCGAGGCCGGATCGGCATGCGCGAGCGTGCTGGCGAGAATGCTGCCGACCATGACGGCGACGCGCGCAATGCCACGGCCAGCGGAGTACGGTTTGAACACACGTCTACTTCTCATCGGTCACCTCTTTGATATGGGTATTGGCGTTTCGTCTATGAAACGTTGTTTCTAATTCGATCTACGCCCGATTCTACTGCGCTAAAAAAACCTGTCGCAAATGCTTTTGCGATTTCGTTCGCCTCGACGTCATGACGTCGCCCGATACTGCGGAATCGTCGTCATTCGTGTGTCCTGACGAAGTCGTGACGAGCCGATGAACTCGCGCCACGGCTCCCCGGCACGCGGCCGCCGTTGAGTCGCTGCGTCAGCTGATCGGCTGTAAAGCGCACCTTGTCGACGAGATTCGACTCGAATAAAGCGGGGGCGAGTTGCGGACTCAGAATCGTCGTCGTGACGACGGCCGCGATGCGCCCGGTCGCGTCGCGCACCGGTGCGGTCACCACCGAGATGCCGCTCTCGAAGCTCGACTGGCCGATGGCGAAGCCGCGCCGCGCGTTGGCGAGTACCAGGGCATGCAAGGCATCGACGGTTGCCGGCGTGTGTTGCGTATAGCGCTTGAGCGTGCGTTCGGGGTAGAGCGCGTGCAGTTCGTCGGCATCCAGATCGCCGAGCAGCACGTGACCATGCGTCGACGCATGGGCGGGCAAGCGCGTGCCGATGCTGACCCTCACTGAACTGAACGGTGCGGCATGGCTTTGCGCTTTCGCGACGAACACCACGTCTCGCTCGTCGCGAACCAGGATATGCGCGGTAAAACCGGTGTCGTCACGCAACTGGTCGATAAGCGGCTGGCCGAGTCCGGTCAGTTCGAGCGAACCCAGATACTCGAGACCGAGACGCAGCGCCGCGACGCCAGGCCGGCAATTGCGATCCGTATCGGTGCGCTCGACGAACCCGTGGGCTTCGAGCGTTTGCAGCAGCCGGAATACCGTCGTGCGAGGAATGCCGAGCCGCTTCGACAATTCGGACACGCCCAGTACGGGCTCGCGCAGCGAGAATTCGGTGAGGATGCGCAGGCCCCGTTCGAGAGCGGGTACGCGATAGTTCGTGTCGCTGCGATCTTCCTGCGTGTCGGATGCGGTGCCCGTCAATTCGGGGGTCATGCGTTACTCCATGGGCCGCCGCTCGCGCGGCGGAGGGCGTCGTTGAACGCGCTCTATTGGGTTCCTGTTTGTTCCGTGAATGAAACGCTATTTTTCAGGTGGCACAATCGTAGCGTGATGGAATAAAAAAAGCCTTGTTTTCCGCATCAGGGGAAACCCGCAACGAGAACGGCGCGAGAAGAAAAAGTAGAACGAAATAGCGGGAAAAGCGCTGAGCCAAGCATAGTGGCGCGTGTTGCGGCTTTACATGTAAACCCCAACGGAATTTGTTTTTGAACTTTTTCTCGACAACGCTAAGATATTCCACATAACAAACATTTGTCCATTAGTGGAACGTTTCGCGACATCTGATCGGCTGGCGGGGATTTGCCCGACAAGGTTCATCGAGTTCTCCGGCCTTGCCGCACGGGAGCGTGTCGACTGCGTTCCCGAGGCGTGAGCGCCAAGGCCGGACGATGTGGTTCCGATGGTGTGTGTGGCTCCATACGCCAGATCATTCCCGCAGCAGGGAACGCGTTGGCGTATTGATTTGTAGAACTTAAATATTGGCAAGCTAAACAACAAGGGTCTAAAAAAATGAAACGACAGCTTCTCGCTATCGGTTTGGCCGGTCTTTCCACCACGGCGTTCGCACAAAGCAGCGTCACGCTATACGGGGTCATCGACGAAGGGGTGCAGTACCTCAACAACGTCAAGCAGGTCGTCAACGGTAAAACCGTCGGGGGCAGCCAGATCGGTCTCGATTCGGTAAGCGGTCCGTGGGGATCGAGATGGGGCGTGAAGGGCGCCGAAGATCTCGGCGGAGGCTGGAAAGCGATCTTCACGCTGGAATCCGGCATGAACCTCAACAACGGTGCGCTCGCGCAGGGCGGCACGATGTTCGGCCGTCAGGCTTTCGTCGGCATTACGCAGGATCGTCTCGGTACGATCACACTGGGCCGGCAATACGACAGCGTCTCGGACATGTCGGCGGCCTTCGGTCCGCAGACCGCGTGGGGCACGAGCGCGGGGCATCCCGGCGATATCGACAACATGATTCGCTCGTACCGTTTCAACAACACGATCAAATACACGAGCCCGAATCTCGCCGGCTTCACGCTGAATGCCACGGGCACGCTCGGCGGTGTCGCGGGTGACTTCTCGCAGAGCAGCGCCTACACCTTCGGCGTGCTGTATTCGCGCAACGCGCTTGTCGCGGGTGCCGCGTACGAATTCGTCAAGAACCCGTCGAATGTCGGGGCGCCGTTGAACAGCAACGCGAATGCGGCGCCGCCGGCCACCACCGGCGCGTATTCGCCGCTGAACTCGGGCTACCTGGCGGGCGCCCATCCGGCCGGCTCCTGGCAGGATATCGTCGCGGGCGCGGCTTATACGTTCGATCGCTTCGCCATCGGCGCGAACTACTCGAACGTGCGATACGGGAACATCGGCAACCTGAACGGCGCCTCGGCGGTCTTTAACACCATCGAAGTCAACGGCAAAGTGCAGTTCAATCCGGCCTGGTTCCTCGGCCTCGTGTATAGCTATACGAAAGGCAATTCGGTTGTCGGCGATCTGGGCAACCAGCACTTCAACCAGTTCGGCTTCCTCGTGAACGATACGCTCTCGAAGCGAACCGATATCTACTTCGAGGGCATCTATCAGATCGCCAGCGGCACGAACTCGCTCGGCGGCCAGGCCAGGGCCAACATCGATTCGCTCGGCGAATCGTCGTCGAACCATCAGTTGTTCGTGCGGCTTGCGCTACGGCACAAGTTCTGAGCTGGGCGCGATGCGCGTCGAGGGGCAGGGCCTTACTATAGGCCCTGCCCCTTATCTGACTTGACCTTATCTGATCCCGGGATTGCCTCAGCATTCAGCACGACGGTGTTCTAGTACCGCGCCTACATAGAGAACTGCTTCTCGACATAGTGAATGTGCTTGAGCATCGCACCTTGCGCTGCATCGGGATCGCCGTCGCGCACGGCGAAGTAGATCGATTCATGCTGGCGCAATCGGGCGCGGGCCTGTGAGACGGCATTCTTATTGTTGAGCGTCGCGTCATAGGTGTTGCTCGAGATGTGCTCGCGCAACACCGTCACGGCGCTGGCATAAAACTGCTCGATGAGCCGGTTGCGGCATGCGGCCGTCAGCGCCGCATGAAACTCGACGTCGGTCGCGGCTTCCGAATCGACGTCGGCCCGCGCGACCGCGTCGCGCATTTTCGCGAGGATGCTCTCCAGCCGCTCATGATCGCGGCGCGATGCACGCTGTGCCGCAAAGCGCACCGCCGCGCACTCGAAGACCAGCCGGAACTCGAACATCTCCTCGCGTAGCGGCTGCGTATCGGCAATCAATTGCAGCCACGGCGCGACGAGCCTGGCCGGTCTGCTGCCGAGCAAATACACGCCGCTGCCGCGCCGTGTTTCGACAAGCCCCTTGCTCGCCAGTCGCGCGATTGCCTCACGCACGGTCGCGCGCGATACGCCGAGCGTCTCGGCCAGCGCCCGCTCGGACGGGAGTCGCTCGTTCTCCTGCCAGCAGCCTGCCTTGATGTCGGTCTCGATTCGTCTGACCGTTTGAGCGATCACGCTCACGCTTTTCGAATGACTGTCCATTTCCAACTCTCATGCAGCCCTTCATGTAGCCCCTCATGCAACCGCTCACGCGGACCCGGCCGAAAAGTGGCCTGACCAATTTGCCGTGGCGTTCGACCGGCCGCATGATGCAAGCCAATCCGGCAAGCGCCCGCGACGCAGGTTCGACGCCCCTTGGCGGAGCTACCCACATACAGGAGGCCATGATGAGCCAAACTTCATTGGTAATCAAACTGCACGATAACGACGACGTTCTGATTACCCGCGGCGCGATTGCCGCGGGCACGACGCTCGCGGATTTCGACAACCTCGTCGTCGCTGCCGACGTTCCGCCCGCTCACAAGATCGCCTGCCGCGAGGTGGCGCAGGGCGCGCCGGTGCGGCGCTATGGTCAGATCATCGGTTTCGCCACCCAGGCGATTCACCGCGGCGACCATGTGCACGTGCACAACATGTCGATGGGCGAGTTCGCGCGCGACTATGCGTTCGGCGAGGACGTCAAGGCCGTCGTGCCCGCGCCGGAGCCGCTCACGTTCCAGGGCATCCGGCGCGCGGACGGACGCGTCGCTACGCGCAATTACATTGGCGTCATCAGCACGGTGAACTGCTCGGCGACGGTCACCAAGCTCGTCGCGCAACATTTCTCCACGCCCGACGCCTTGAAGGCCTATCCGAACGTCGACGGCGTGGTCCCGCTCACGCATAGCTTCGGCTGCTGCATCGACCACCACGGCGAGGGCATCCAGCAATTGCGCCGCACCATCGGCGGCTACGTCAAGCATCCGAACTTCGCGGGCGTGGTCATCATCGGCCTCGGCTGCGAGGCGAACCAGATGGGCGCGATGTTCATCGCCGAAGGTGTCGAGCCGGGCCCGCTGCTCGTGCCGCTCGTGATGCAGGAGCAAGGCGGCACGCAAAAGACCGTGGATGCCGCGATCGCCGCCGTCGAGAAGATGCTGCCGGTGGCCAACGAGGCCGTGCGCGAGCCGCTGCCGGTTTCGCACATCAATATCGCGCTGCAATGCGGCGGCTCGGACGGCTATTCGGGCATTACCGCCAATCCGGCGCTGGGCGCGGCCGTCGACCTGCTCGTGCGGCACGGCGGCACGGCGATTCTGACGGAAACGCCCGAGATTTACGGTGCCGAGCACCTGCTCACGCGCCGCGCGATCAGCAAGGAAGTGGGCGAGAAGATCGTCGAGCGCATTCACTGGTGGGAGTCCTACGCGGAGCGCGAGAAGGGCAGCATCGACAACAACCCGACGCCGGGCAACAAGGCCGGCGGTCTCACGACGATTCTGGAAAAGTCGCTGGGCGCGGTGGCGAAGAGCGGGTCCTCGCCGCTGATGGGCGTGTATCGCTACGCCGAGCCGGTCGATACGCATGGTCTCGTGTTCATGGATGCACCGGGCTACGACCCGATGGGCGCGACCGGCCAGATCGCCAGTGGTGCGAATCTCGTGGTGTTCACGACGGGCCGCGGTTCGTGCTTCGGCGCGAAGCCGGCGCCGTCGATCAAGGTCGCGACCAATTCGACGATGTACAAGCGCATGGTCGACGACATGGACATCAATTGCGGCGAGATCATGGAAGGCACGGCGAGCGTCGAGCAGAAGGGCGAGGAAATTTTCCGCATGATCGTCGAGGTCGCGTCGGGCGGTAAGAGCAAGAGCGAAGCGCTCGGCGTGGGTAACGAGGAATTCGTGCCCTGGATGATCGGCGCGCAGATGTAAGTGCCGCGCGCGCCGCCGCGGCGACCAGGCCGATAGCGGCGCGTTGGCGTGTGGGTGCGTTGATACGGTTGAGCCTGGGTTGGCGTCCGTCGCGGCGGCCATGCCGCATGGGACCGGACGACGGACGTCGCGCGAAACTCGCCGTGCGGCGCCAGCGCTTATGGGCTCTGATGCGGGCTCTGAATCGGGCTCTGAAGAGAGTTCAGAAGCGAGCCCAAAGCCGACCTCAAAGATGCTTCCGGCGGCACCGCAACGCAAGCCCACAACACCCGCTAATCCACCGCCGGGCTTTGCGTGCTGGCCCGCACGACCAGTTCGAAGCCGACATCGACGATGCGCGGCTCGTCGTTGTCTTCGGGCGCTTCCACGCGCGCGATCAGTTCCTCGGCGATACGCCGGCCGATCTCGGCCGCGCGCGGCTGAACCGTCGTGAGCGGCGGCACGCATTCCTCGCTGAACGGCAAATCACCGAAACCGGCGACGCGCAGTTGCTGCGGAATCCGGATGCCGCGCCGTTGCGCTTCGAACAGCGCGCCGAGCGCGATCACGTCGTTGGAGCAGGCGAGCGCATCGACGTCGGGCATGCCGTCGAGCACCGCCGTCAACGCGCGCGCCCCCGCGCGCGGCGTGGCGTCGCCCGGGATGTCTTCGACGCGCACGTCGAGGCCCGCCTTCAGCATCGCCATGCGGAAACCTTCGCAGCGCTGCCGGGCGCGCACGTCGCTCGTCATGCGTGCGCCGATGAAGGCGGCGCGGCGCGCGCCGATGTCGAGCATATGCTGCGCGATCGCGGCGCCGGCCTCGTAATGGGAAAACCCGACTTGCAGATCGAACGGCTGTTCGCCCAGTTCCCACATCTCCGCGACCGGCAGGCGCGCGGTGCGCAGCAGCGCGCGTGTTTCGTCGCCGTGCCGGCAGCCGGTCACGACCAGTGCGGTCGGCGACCACGACAGGAAGGTTCGCACGAGGTCCGCCTCGCGGCCGGGGTCGTATTCGGATGCGCCGAGCAGCAGCTGGTAGCCGTGCTGGTCGAATTCCTTCTGCATGCGGCCGACCGTCGCCGAAAAGAACGCGTTGCCGAGCGACGGCACCACCACGCCGATCGCGCGCGTGCGCGCGGCGGCGAGGCTGCCCGCCAGCAGATTCGGCACGTAGCCGAGCACTTCGATGGCTTTGCTGATGCGCGGCGCGATGCGCGACGAAACGGCCTCGGGATTGCGGAGAAACAGCGAAACGGAACTGGCGGAGACGCGCGCGCGAGCGGCGACGTCTTCCATCGTGACACGGTTGGTGCTGCGCCGGGTGCGCGGTGCCTTGATTGTTGTCTGTGGCATAGGCTGCAAACGGTCGAAAAAACACGCGCCGCGGTGGGCGCAAACCCCAATTGTAATTGACCCGACGGCATTCGACGCAGCGCAACGGGTTATTGAAGCCGTACTAACCCTGGTAACACTTGCAAATTTAATAGCGCTATTATTTCGCAGCGCTGCGATTTCAGTCGCGCGGCCTGAACAAGGAACACGGTGCCCCCATGCCTTCATCCGATTTACGCTGCGTGCTCGATGTCCGCGCCCAACTGGGCGAATGCCCCCGTTGGGACGAGCGGGCCGGCGTGCTCTACTGGGTCGACATTCTCGAACCGGCGCTGCATCGCTTCGATCCGGCCACCGGCGTCGACACAGCGCTGGCCGTGCCGGAGCACATCGGCTGCTTCGCGCTGAACGAGGCGGGCGGTTTCATCGCCGGCCTGCGCTCGGGCATCTGGACGCTCGACGAGAACGCGCGGCCGCTCGAATGCCTCGCCGCCAATCCCGAAGACGTGTGCACGAGCCGCTTCAACGATGGCCGCTGCGATGCCGCGGGCCGTTTTTTCGCCGGCACGATCGACGAGCCGAAGGCGGGCGGCAACGCGCATCTCTATCGCTACGGGAGCGGCCGGCTCGACGCGCTGAGCGCGGGGCTCCTGACGTCGAACGGTCTTGCGTTCAGCCCGGACCAGCGCTGGCTGTATCACTCCGACACGCCCAACTTCACGATTTACCGCAGCGCGTACGACGCCGCGACGGGCCAATGCGGCACGCGCGAAGTGTGGGCGCGCATCGAGCCGACCCCGGACGACCGCGGCCGCCCCGATGGCGCCGCCGTGGACGCGGAAGGCTACTACTGGAGCGCGTTCTACGAAGGCGGGCGGGTGGTGCGCTTTACGCCCGACGGCCAGGTCGATGCGGTGCATCGGCTGCCGGCGCGTTGCCCGACCATGTGCGCATTCGGCGGCGACGATCTGCGCACGCTCTACATCACGTCGGCGCGCGCGGGGCGCGGCGCCGACGAACTCGACCGCGAGCCGCTGGCCGGCGGCATCTTTGCATTGCGCACCGAGGTGCCCGGCCTGGCCGAGCCACGCTGGCGCGCATCCGCTTGAATCTTTTATTGACGGAACCCGACATGCCTGATCTGAAAGACCTTTCCCTGTTGCGCACGCAATGCCTGATCGGCGGCGCATGGCGCGCGGCGCACGACGGCCGCACGCTCGACGTCACCGACCCGGCGACGGGCGAGTTGATTGCCAGCGTGCCGTCGATGGCGGCCGCCATCGACGGCACGC
>NZ_JAAGPS010000081.1:0-34878 GCF_017105025.1 Paraburkholderia sp. Ac-20336
TCGCGGCGACCGTCGCGGGCGCGGACAAGCGCGGCAAATGGGTCGGCGTGTGCGGCGCGCTGGCGGGCGACCCGCTCGCGATGCCGCTGCTCGTCGGTCTCGGCGTGACCGAGCTGTCGGTCGATCCGGTATCGGTGCCGGGCATCAAGGCGCGCGTGCGCACGCTCGATTATCCGTTGTGCCGTCAGCGCGCCCAGGATGCGCTCGCGCTCGAATCGGCGCAGGCCGTCAGAGCCGCGAGCCGCGCCACCTGGCCGCTCGACTGAAGCCGCGTGGTCCGCGCTTCGCGGCGCGGGCCGGCGCAATCCTCACCTATCGCCACACAACCTAACCACAACGTCCAGTTACGAGACAAGGACAGGAGATACCCATGGATGGAAATCCGTTTCTGAAGATTCAGCGCCTCGGACGCGCGCTGATGCTGCCGATCGCGGTGCTGCCGGTCGCCGGCCTGCTGCTGCGCCTCGGCCAGCCCGACGTGTTCAACATCAAGATGATCGCCGACGCGGGCGACGCGATTTTCAGCAACCTGCCGCTGCTGTTCGCGATCGGCGTGGCGGTCGGTTTCGCGAAAGACAACAACGGCGTCGCGGGCCTCGCGGGCGCGATCGGCTATCTGGTGCAGATCGCGGTGATGAAGGACATCAACGACAAGCTCAACATGGGTGTGCTGTCGGGGATCGTCGCGGGTCTCGTGGCCGGTTTCCTGTACAACCGCTACAAGGACATCAAGCTGCCCGATTACCTCGCGTTCTTCGGCGGCAAACGCTTCGTGCCGATCGTCACGGGGGTGGTCTGCCTGATACTCGGCATCGTGTTCGGCTACGTGTGGCAGCCGGTGCAGAACGCGATCGACGTGGCCGGCCACTGGCTCACCACGGCGGGCGCGCTCGGCGCCTTCGTGTTCGGCGTGCTGAACCGTCTGCTGCTCGTCACGGGCCTGCATCACATCCTCAATTCGCTGACGTGGTTCGTGTTCGGCACGTTCACGCCGGCGGGCGGCGCGCCGGTCACGGGCGACCTGCACCGCTTCTTCGCCGGCGATCCGACCGCGGGCACCTTCATGACGGGCTTCTTCCCGGTGATGATGTTCGGCCTGCCGGCCGCGTGTCTCGCGATGTATCACGAAGCGCCGAAAGAGCGCCGCGCGATGGTGTTCGGCCTGCTGTTCTCGATGGGCCTCACGTCGTTCCTGACCGGCGTGACCGAGCCGATCGAATTCAGCTTCATGTTCCTCGCGCCGGTGCTCTACGCGATCCACGCGCTGCTGACCGGGATTTCGCTCGCGATCTGCTCGGCGCTCGGCATTCACCTCGGCTTCACGTTCTCGGCGGGCTTTATCGATTACGTGCTGAACTACGGGCTGTCGACGCGGGGCTGGTGGGCGATTCCGATCGGCATCGTGTACTCGGTGCTGTACTACGGGCTGTTCCGCTTCTTCATCCGCAAGTTCAACATGGCAACGCCGGGCCGCGAGCCGGCCGGTGCCGAAGAGCAGGCCGATTCGTTCACGGCCGGCGGCTTCGTCGCGCCGATCGCCGGTGCGGCCGTGCCGCGTGCGCGACGCTATATCGCGGCGCTCGGCGGCGCGGCGAATCTGTCGGTCGTGGATGCGTGCACGACGCGTCTGCGTCTGTCGGTGGTCGATGCGGCGAAGGTGTCCGAGAGCGAGCTGAAGACGATCGGCGCGCGCGGCGTGCTCAAGCGCGGCGCGACCAATGTGCAGGTCATCATCGGACCGGAAGCGGACATCATCGCCGATGAAATCCGCACGGTGATTGCGCAGGGTGGCGGCGATGAGGTCGGGGCTGCGCCGGTTGCCGTGGCTGCTGCTGTTGCGCCGACGGCGGTTGCCGCGCGGAGCGTGCAATCCGCGCCGCAACCTGTGGCTCAGCACGCGCAGGGCGGTCCGCTCGATCCCGATCCGCTGCGCTGGCTCGCCGTGTTCGGCGGCGCCGGCAACATAGTGTCGCTCGATGCGGTCGCGGCGACGCGTCTGCGAGTCGTCGTGCGCGATCCGTCGGCGGTCGATCGTCAGCGCCTCGCTTCGCTCGATACCGCGTGGGTGGCGACCGATACGTTCCATGTCGTGGTCGGCGAGGCCGCGCCGCGTTATGCGCAGAAGCTCGCGACGCGACTGTCGCCAGGCGGCGGCGCGGGCGCCGGCGCAGAGCCGGTACTGGCGTGAGCCATGCCCCGGTTCGCAGCGGTTGGCTGTGAATAAAAAGAGCGGCACCTTGTTTTCAAGGTGCCGCTCTTGCGTTAACCGCTGGATGCTACCGGACTCGCAAAACGTCGTGCCGTTCAATACATCGAATGGCTGTTTTCCTTGATGGCCGCCGCGGTCACCTTGCCACGCATCACGCGATACACCCAGCTCGTGTACAGCAGGATGATCGGCAGGAAAATGATGACGGCGACCAGCATGATTTCGAGCGTCAGGCGGCTCGACGTCGAATCCCATAGCGTCAGGCTGCTGCGGCCGTCGAGCGAGGACGGCATGATGAACGGGAACATCGAGAAGCCTGCCGTCAGGATCACGCCGACGACCATCAGTGCGGTCGACAGAAACGCGCTCGCCTCGAAGCGCGAACGCGCGAGCAACACCGCCAGAATGCCGCCGACGAGACCCGCCACGGGCGCGGCCACCATCCACGGATACAGCGCGTAGTTGGTGAGCCACAGGCCCGGTGCGCCGATCACGGTCTTCAGCAGCGGATTGGCGACCGCGTCGAGCGGCGGCGCGTCGACGATCTGATAGCCGCCGATCATCGTCGCGACGAACGCGCCCGCCACCATGAACAGCACGACCGCGCAGAGCGCCGCGAGCCGCAGCGCCTTCGACGCGCGCTCGTGGATCACGCCATCTGATTTCCACTTCACGAACGCCGCGCCGTGCGCGGTCAGCATCGACACGCTGACAAGGCCCGTCAGCAAGGCGAACGGATTGAGCAGCCCGAAGAAACTGCCGTGATAGGTGACGCGCAGGTCGTTGTCGAACGAGAACGGCACGCCTTGCAGCAGATTGCCGAACGCGACGCCGAATACGAGCGCCGGCACGAGGCCGCCGATGAACAGGCCCCAGTCCCACGCGTTGCGCCAGCGCGGGTCGTCGCGCTTGCCGCGATAGTCGAAGCCGACCGGCCGGAAGAACAGCGCGAACAGCACGAGCAGCATCGCGAAGTAGAAGCCGGAGAACGACGCCGCATAAGCGAGCGGCCATGCCGCGAACATCGCGCCGCCCGCGGTGACGAGCCAGACCTGATTGCCTTCCCACGTTGCGCCGACCGTGTTGACGACGATGCGCCGCTCGGCGTCCGTCTTCGCGATGAACGGCAGCAGGATCGCCGCGCCCATATCGAAGCCGTCGGTGAGCGCGAAGCCGATCAGCAGTACGCCTATCAATGCCCACCAGATCAGTTTGAGCGTTGCGTAATCCATGGTGTCGATTCCTCTCGAACGGAGTGGCGGCGGCGCGTCACGCGGCCGTATTCGGCGACAGCGGCTGGGCGGCCGGCTGCGCGATCTCGTGGTGATAGCGGCCCGTGTGCAGCGACGACGGACCAAGCCGCGCGTACTTGAACATCAGCATGATCTCGATGACGAACAGCACCGTGTAGAACAGCACGAAGCCGCCGATGCTCAGATACAGATCGCGCGGCGTCAGGCTCGACGCGGCGAGGCTGGTCGGCAGGATGCCGGCGATGCTCCACGGCTGGCGGCCCATTTCGGCGACGATCCAGCCGAGTTCGGCGGCGAGCCACGGCAGCGGAATCGCCCACACGGCCCAGCGCAGAAACCAGCGGCGCTTCTCCAGCAGCAGCGTGCGTTGCGCGCAGAACCAGAACGCGAGCACGAAGGTCGCGAGGAACAGCAGACCGAGGCCGACCATCAGGCGAAACGAGAAGAACAGTGGCAGGACCGGCGGGATCGTGCGCTGCGCCGCCGCGGAGATCTGCTCGGGCGTCGCATCGGTTACGTTCGGCGTGAACTGCTTGAGCAGCAGGCCGTAGCCGAGATCGGCCTTGTGCGCTTCGAAGGCGGCGCGCGCTGCGTCGGTCGCGTCGCCGCCCTTGAGCTTTTGCAGCGCTGCGAAGGCCAGCATGCCGCTTTTGATGCGGCCTTCGTTTTCCGCAATCAGGTCGCGCAGGCCGACCACGGGCTCGTCGAGCGAACGCGTCGCGATGATGCCGAGCGCGTACGGCACGCGGATCGCGTAATCGGTGCGCTGTTCGCGCTGGTTCGGAATCCCGAAGATCGTGAACGGTGCCGGCGCGGGCGCGGTTTCCCATTCGGATTCGATGGCGGCGAGCTTGACCTGCTGGACTTCGCCGGTGCGGTAGCCCGATTCGTCGCCGAGCACGATCACGCATAGCGCCGAGGCGAGGCCGAAGCCGGCGGCGATCGCGAACGAGCGCAGCGCGAACTCGGTGTCGCGGCGCTTGAGCAGATACCACGACGACACGCCGAGCACGAACATCGACGCGGTCACGTAACCGGCCGATACCGTGTGCACGAACTTGACCTGCGCGACCGGGTTGAAGATCACCGCGAAGATGCTGTCGAGCTCCATGCGCATCGTCTGGTAGTTGAACTTCGCGCCGACCGGATTGTTCATCCAGCCATTGGCGATCAGAATCCACAGCGCCGAGAGGTTCGAGCCGAGCGCGACGCAGAACGTGACGATCAGGTGCTGCACCTTCGAGAGCCGGCTCCAGCCGAAGAAGAACAGGCCGACGAAGGTCGATTCGAGGAAGAACGCCATCAGCCCTTCGACGGCGAGCGGCACGCCGAAAATATCGCCGACGTAATGCGAGTAGTACGCCCAGTTGG
Organism: Paraburkholderia sp. Ac-20336; assembly: GCF_017105025.1. Lineage (NCBI taxonomy): Bacteria > Pseudomonadati > Pseudomonadota > Betaproteobacteria > Burkholderiales > Burkholderiaceae > Paraburkholderia > Paraburkholderia sp. Ac-20336. The sequence continues at coordinate 4,834 of NZ_JAAGPS010000081.1, forward strand.
TGCCGAACTGGAATTCGAGCGTGAGACCGGTGGCGACGCCCATCGCGAAGTTGATGCCGAAGAGCTTGCCCCAGAACTGTGTCATGTCCTTGTAGATCGGCTTGCCGGTCATCACGTAGACGGACTCCATGATGACGAGCAGCCACGCGAGGCCGAGCGTGAGCGGCACGAACAGAAAGTGATAGAGCGCCGTGATGGCGAACTGAAGACGCGATAGTTCTACGACTTCGCTAACGGGCATGTTGATCACCTCGGGACGGATGCGGGACAGGCACCGACAGCAGCGCCTGCGCGACTTGCTCGGGCGGCAGCATCATGTGCTGCGCCTGCGGATGATTGAAAAAGGTGAACTTGAGCGCCATCAGCAGGACGAATTTGATGGCGAGGATGATGGCGATGTCGCGTGCCAGTGTCGGGCCGCGCACCCACCGGGTGAACCGGGTGCGCCAGCGTGAGCGGCGTGTGCTGTGGCGATTGAGGGCTAGGGTCATGTTCGGTCGAAGACGACTTCATGCCGGTGAACCCGGCTGGACCAGTCCGCCCGGGCCGTCGGGAGATCTGGCGAATGCATGCCGATTGTAGGAGTCGAACCTCGCGCGCTTGAATTGGGCCGTGCGGCATCGAGTCGCGAAGCTCGCCGCGTCTGAGCAGTATTGCTATCTGACTTGCGATACGTCAAGGAAGCCGTGGCGGCCGGTGAGTGTTCACGATCGTGAATCGGCGGGCATGGACGCGCCGCGAGAGCGAACGCGTGAGGATGAAAAAAGCCCCGCCGTCTTGCGAGGGCGGGGCTTGAACTAGCAAGTGATTCCCGTGCGAGGCGCCGGCTGCTGTATCAGCCTGTATCGGCTGTATTGGCCGCAGCCGGCGGCGTGGCGGGCTTTACGTGTATTCGGCGAGTGCGCCGCGCATCTTCTTCATCGCGCTCGCTTCGATCTGGCGGATACGCTCGGCCGATACGCCGAATTCGTCGGCCAGTTCGTGCAGCGTCGAGCCGCCCGAGCCGTCGTCCTCGACCTTCAGCCAGCGCGCCTCGATGATGCGGCGGCTGCGCGGATCGAGTGCTTCGAGCGCGCTCGCGATGCCGTCGCTTTGCAGCCGGTCGCGCTGACGCGAAGCCAGCACGGCGGTCGGCTCGCTGTGCGAGTCGGCGAGATACGCGATCGGCGCGTACGACTCTTCGCCGTCTTCAACCTGGCCTTCGAGCGCAATGTCGCCGCCCGACAGACGCGTTTCCATTTCCGCGACTTCTTCGCGCTTCACGTTCAGTTCCTTGGCGAGACCTTCGATCTCGTCCGGCGTGAACGCGCCGAGGCCCTGCTTGTGGCTGCGAAGGTTGAAGAACAGCTTGCGCTGCGCCTTGGTGGTGGCGACCTTCACCATGCGCCAGTTGCGCAGGATGTATTCGTGGATCTCGGCCTTGATCCAGTGCATCGCGTACGACACGAGGCGCACGTTCTGCTCTGGGTCGAAGCGCTTGACGGCCTTCATCAGCCCGATGTTGCCTTCCTGGATCAGGTCGGCGTGCGGCAACCCGTAACCGAGGTAGTTGCGCGCGATCGACACGACGAGGCGTAGGTGCGACAGCACGAGGCGACGCGCCGATTCGAGGTTGTCGTGCTCGCGAAACTCGGTGGCGAACTGGCGTTCTTCCGTCGGCGTCAGCATCGGAATGCGGTTGACGGCCTGGATGTAGGCGTCGATGTTGCCCAGTTGGCCGGGCAGCAGCGAGGAATGCGAGAGCGCCAGTGCACCTGCCGGAGCGGCCTTAGCCGACGACGGGCTCAGAGTACTCGGAAGGGTCATTGCATGGCTCACGTGTGAAACTCCTTTGGAATCAGACAATAGCGTGTTCAGTGATGGACTCCAGCGATGGATGTTAGCACTCTGATCTGTCGAGTGCTAATACTTAGAGGCTGTAGGGGCATCTGAGTTCCCGGAAATCCTATTGAGATTCGTCATCTGATAGCTATTAGACAGCCTATTTCGCTGTCGTTCAGAGAACGTAGAAGTTACCGACCCAATAGCCTTGGTTCTCATAATCGACTGATATTTTCCTATTTATCAGTAAATAATTGCGAATTTAGACAATTATTCATACGATCCGCGCTCTTAAGTTTTTATTTAGAATAAGCAGACGGTTACGCATCGTTTCAATGCTCGTGAGTGCGGGTGCAAGGTGAAGAACAAAAACACTGTTTTGCGTGGGTTTACTCTAAAAGGCACGCTGGCCGCGCTGCTGATGTCGGCGGCGGGTACGGCGCTCGCCGACCAGTTCGGGGTGCAGGTGGCGGCCGGGGTGGGCGACCATCACATCAAGAAGCTCGATCTGGGCATGGTGTGGGATCCGGACTGGACGTGGTGGCAGGTCGGCGACTGGCACTTCGCATTGATCGGCGAGGCGCACGTCGCGTGGTGGCACACCAACGAAGGCAACGTTCATGGCGACATCGGGGAGGTTGGCGTGACGCCCGTGATCCGCTTCATCAAGATGTCGGGCCCGGTGCGGCCGTTCGTCGAGGTGGGCGCCGGCGTGCGGCTGCTGACGAGTCCCCGCATTTCTTCCGACCTCACGCTTTCCAGCGCGTTTCAGTTCGCCGACATGGCGGGCGTCGGGCTGCAATTCGGCACGCATCAGCAATATGTTGCGGGCTACCGCTTCCAGCATATTTCCAACGGCGGTATCAAAGAGCCGAATCCTGGTATAAATTTCAGCCAGCTATATTTGCAATATAACTTCTGACGACCGTGGCCGCCTTTGGCCTACGGTGTGCAAGGGGCTGCAATGGTGGCAAAGATGATCGAAGCGATTCGCGGGCTTGAGCGGGAGCGCTTTCGTGCGATGGTCGACGGCGACGGGCAGTCGCTCGACACGCTGCTCGCGGACAACGTGAGCTATGTCCACACGAACGGCAAACGCGAGACGAAGCGGCAGTTCATCGACGGGATTACGGGGGGGCGCCGCCGTTATCGGCAGATCGAGGTGCAGTCGCAGGACGTGCTGCCGGCCGGGCGCGAAACGTATGTCGTCACGGGCCGCGCGCTGATCGAGATGGAAGCGAACAACGGCGCGCTGCTGTTTCCGATTGCCTATACGGCGATCCATACGCAGGAAGATGGGCAGTGGCGTTTGATCGCCTGGCAGGCGACGCGTTGCGCGATCGAGTGACGCGTTTTTCGGCGACGTCCGTCTTGTTCGCATGATGTGGCGAGCGGCTTGCAGGTTTTGCGGGCGCGCTGGGTTTGCGCCTGATTCGCGCATGGACTCATGCCGCGGACTCGCGTGGGCTTCGGGTCGGATGCACGTCGGGTCCGGCTCGGCTTGCGGTATGCGCCTCGTGAGCGCGTCGGCGGCCACAGCGAAGCACGGGATACGCGCTCTGCTGCTGCGGATTCACTCCGCTTCTTTCACGACACACTCAGCTTGAGACCCGGCTTCAGGCCGCGACGCATTCGCCGGCCTCGTCGCGCTCGGTCGCGTTGTCGTTGCCATTGCCATTGCCATTACCGGTAGCGGCGCCGTTCGCGCCGCTCCTTGCCCCGGCGATCCGCATCGCCACGTCGCCCGCATACGGATGCCGTGTCGGCACCGGAATCCGCGTGCAACGCTCCACCACGCGCCGGATCGTCGCGAGATCGGAAAAATCGAGTTCGCTATCGATGCCTTGCGCGTCGAGATTCATCGCGAGCGGCACGAGATCGACATTGCCCGTGCGCTCGCCATTGCCGAACAGGCAGCCTTCGATGCGATCCGCGCCCGCGAGCAGCGCGAGTTCCGCTGCGGCGATCGCGGTGCCGCGGTCGTTGTGCGGATGCACCGACAGCACGATGCTGTCGCGATAGCCGAGATTGCGGTGCATCCACTCGATCTGGTCGGCGAACACGTTCGGCGTGGCCGCCTCGACGCTCGCCGGCAGGTTGACGATCATCTTGTGGGCGAGCGTGGGCCGCCATGTCTGCGCGACGGCGTCGCAGACCTCGCGCGCGATTGCCACGCTTCGGCGAGTTTCAGCGCGCCGTTTTCGCGATCTCGACGATCAGCTCGACCTGTCGCTCGATCGCGCCAGGCACCGGCGCTTCGCCGCGCAGCACTGCGTCGATCCACTCGGCCGTGGTGACGGCGTCGCGCGCTTCGGGCAATTCGACTTCGGGCGCGTCGGGCGACGAACGCTCGTGCGGCAGACGCGTTTCGCAGATGCCGTCGTGCAGCCAGTCGACCTGCACCTGGCGCCGCGTATCCGCGACCGCCTCGCCCTCGGTGCCGCGCGCGAGCAGGGCGCCGCCGAGCGCAGCGTCGGGATGCGAGTTGAACAGCTGCGTGAGACTGTCGCGATACGGCGGATGCGTGTAGTTGACGAGGCGCAGCCCCGCGGGCGCGAACGGCTGCAGGATTTTCACGAGCGTATGCGTCGAATTGCGCACGCCCATGCGCCGGCGCAGCGCGAGCAGATGCGCGAGTTTCGGCGCGAGCACGTCGATCGAGGCAAATGCGAGGCGGCGCTCGGCGAGACCGTCTTCGATCTCGGCGTGCGATTGCGCGTGCGGAATCCGCAGCTCCGCGAAGATTTCGGCGCTCGTCACGCGGCCCGGATCTTCAGTGACGCCATGCACGAGCACCGGCACGCCTTCGCGCGCGAGCAGCAGCGCGAGCAGCGGCACGAGGTTCGGCTGCTTGCGCGCGCCGTTGTAGGATGGGATCGACACGGGCCGATATGCGCCGTGCGGCAATTGCACCGGCTCGAACGACGCATGCGCGGCGGCCAGCATCGCGGCGAGTTCGTCGGCGCTCTCGCCTTTCACGCGATACGCGAGCAGCACCGCGCCGAGTTCGAGTTCGGCCACGCGGCCGTCGAGCATCGCGGCGTAGAGTTCGCGGGTGTCGTCGGCGCTCAGCGCGCGGGCGCCGTTCGGGCCACGGCCGATTTCCTTGATGAAGCGGGCGCAGGGGAAGGGGGCGGCGGTAGCGGTGTCGGTCGGGGCGGTCATCGGGTAAGGGGGCGGGCGGCGTGGCGCGTCGCACTGGAGCGGGTCGCCAGCTGATTCAAAGGATGCTATTCGGTATGAGTATCGCATCTATGGGGCTCGCGCGAGAAAGAACGGGGCGCCGAGCCCGTGCCTCGGCGCTCGCGCCTGGACGCATTGGCCCGTGCCGCGCGTTACACTCGATGCTTCTCGCCGCGTCGGCGGCGCGGATCGTAAGCCAATCGGAAAACGGAGAACGGGATGAGTTACGTATTTGCACCGGCACCGCAGGTCGCGGTGCCGGTCGTCGGGTCGGGCGAGCAGTTCGCGGTGCGGCGCATCTACTGCGTGGGGCGCAATTACGAGGCGCACGCGCGCGAGATGGGGCATGACCCGGACCGCGAGCCGCCGTTCTTCTTCTCGAAGCCGGCCGATGCCGTCGTCTATGTCGCACCAGGCGTGACCGGCGAATTTCCGTATCCGTCGCAAACGAAGAACGTCCACTTCGAAATGGAAATGGTCGCGGCGATCGGCAGGAGCGGCAAGGACATCCCCGTCGAAAGCGCGCTCGATCACGTGTACGGCTACGCGCTCGGCCTCGACATGACGCGCCGCGATCTGCAAGGCGAGGCGAAGAAGCTGGGCCGTCCGTGGGATACCGCGAAGGGCTTCGATCATTCGGCGCCGCTCGGCCCGATCCATCCGGCTTCGAAGGTCGGCCATATCGGCAAGGGCGCGATCTGGCTGTCGGTGAACGGCGAGGACAAGCAGCGCTCGGACGTGTCGCAGCTGATCTGGTCGGTCGGCGAGACGGTGGCGTATCTGTCGACGCTGTTCGAGTTGCAGCCGGGCGACCTGATTTTCACCGGTACGCCCGAGGGCGTCGGCGCGGTGGTGCAGGGCGATCTGATGAAGGGCGGCGTGGACGGGCTCGGCGAGTTCAGCGTGCGCGTCGTCTGACGATTCGCGGGCAGGTTTGGAGGAGACAGACAACATGAAGCTCTATAGCTATTTCCGTAGCTCGGCGGCGTATCGCGTGCGCATTGCGCTGAACGTGAAGAACCTGCCGTACGACTACGTGCCCGTGCACCTCGTGCGCGACGGCGGCGAGCAACTGAAGCCCGAATACCGCAAAGTCAATCCGGACGGTATCGTGCCGACGCTCGTCGACGGCAACGACGTGTTGCCGCAGTCGCTCGCGATCATCGAGTATCTGGAGGAGACGCATCCCGAGCCGCCGCTGCTGCCGAAGACGCCCGTCGATCGCGCGTATGTGCGCTCGGTGGCGCTACAGGTCGCGTGCGAGATTCATCCGCTGAACAATCTGCGCGTGCTGCGCTATCTGAAGCACACGCTGTGCGTCGACGACGATGCGAAAGACGCGTGGTACCGGCACTGGATCGACGCGGGCTTCGCGACGCTGGAGACGCATCTGGCGGGCGACGCGCGTACCGGCACGCTGTGTTTCGGCGACACGCCGACGCTCGCCGATGCCTGTCTGATTCCGCAGGTGTTCAACGCGCACCGCTTCAAGGTCGACACGGCGAAGTTTCCGACGATCCAGCGCATCTACGATCACGCGATGCAGCTCGATGCGTTTGCGCGCGCGGCACCGGGTGCGCAACCCGATGCCGAGTGACGCGGCGGCTTTTCGGCTCTATGTCGCGTAGCGACGCATCGGCATATCGGCGGCGGGTTGAAATGAAAAGAGGGCGCTCCGTGGAGTGCCCTCTTGCTGGTTTCGGGCTCAAGCGCCCGCGCGCTACGGGTTGAGCGCGGATCAGGTGTGGATCAAGCGCGGCTCAAACGTAACTCAAGCGCAACTCAAACACCCAGCAACGCGTCCGAAAACTCCTCGGCGCTGAACGGTTGCAAATCCTCGACCTTTTCGCCGACGCCGATGAAATACACCGGCACCGGCCGCTGCCGTGCGATGGCCGCGAGAATGCCGCCCTTCGCGGTGCCGTCGAGCTTGGTGACGATCAGGCCGGTGAGGCCGAGCGCGTCGTCGAACGCCTTGACCTGGGTGAGTGCGTTCTGGCCCGTGTTCGCGTCGATCACGAGCAGCACCTCGTGCGGCGCGCCGTCTTGCGCCTTGCCGATCACGCGCTTCACCTTGCGCAGCTCCTCCATCAGATGCAGTTGCGTGGGCAGGCGGCCGGCCGTGTCGGCCATCATCACGTCGATCTTGCGCGCGCGCGCGGCGCCGACCGCGTCGAAGATCACCGCGGCCGGGTCGCCGCTTTCCTGCGCGACCACGGTCACGTTGTTGCGCTGGCCCCAGATCGCCAGCTGTTCGCGCGCGGCGGCGCGGAACGTGTCGCCGGCGGCGAGCAGGACCGACTGGTCGAAGCTCTGCAGATGCTTGGCGAGCTTGCCGATGCTCGTGGTTTTGCCCGCGCCGTTGACGCCGGCGATCATCATGACGAGCGGCTGCGCACGGCCGAGCATCAGCGATTTTTCGAGCGGCTTGAGCAGCGCGACGAGCAGCGTGCGCAGCGCCGTCTTGACCTGCTGCGGGTCGGTGAGGCGCTCGCTGCGCACTTTTTCGCGCAGCGATTCGAGCAGGAATTCGGTGGCCTCGACGCCGGCGTCCGACATCAGCAGCGCGGTTTCGAGTTCTTCGTACAGGTCCTCGTCGATCTTCGTGCCAACGAAGATGCCGGTCAGGCTCGAACTCGTTTTCGACAGCCCGCTTTTCAGGCGCGTGAGCCAGGAGCGCTTCGCGCCCGCGTCCTGCACGGGCGGCGGGACGACTTCGACGGTTTCCTCGACGGCTTCGAATTCGGTTTCGAATTCGGCGTCAAAGCCGGCCTCGGCCGCTTCCTGCGGTTGCGGCTCGAAGACGGTCGCGGCCGCGGGCGGCAGCGCCGCTTCCTCGGGCAGCGGGGCGATGGCTTCGGACTGCGCGCCGTCTTGCGCCGCCTGCGCTTCGTCTGCGGCGGTATCGGACTCTTTCGAACCCTTGAATCGTTTGAAAAAACTGAACATGATCTGGCGTATTGGAGAGCGCGCCGATGCGCGCAGCCGGCACGGGACCGGCGAAGGAGGGCAGCGCCGCGATGCGAAAGGCAAGGCGCTGGCAGCCGCACATTTTATCAGGCGAGCCGCGGCGCGTCGTATCGGCCGATCGGCCAGGCTGGACGCGGGACGCCCCTGTGGTAACGTGGGCGCTCCGGTCCGCGCGCCTGCGCGTCGCGGGCGTCGTCACCAGGTCATAGAAACTGCAAGAAACCGCATGCCCCGTTTAGCACCTTCACGCGCCGCCGGCGCTTCGTCCAAAGGCGGCAAGCCGCACGCCATTCGTATCATCGGCGGCGACTGGAAGCGCACGCCATTGCCCGTGCTCGATCTGGACGGCTTGCGCCCCACGCCCGACCGCGTGCGCGAAACGCTGTTCAACTGGCTCGGCCAGCGTCTGGATGGCCAGCATTGCCTCGATCTGTTCGCCGGCAGCGGTGCGCTCGGCTTCGAGGCCGCGTCGCGCGGCGCGGCGCGCGTGCTGATGGTGGAGCGCAATGCGCGCGCCGCCGGCCAGTTGCGCGCGAACCAGCAGCGCCTCGCGGCGCGCGCGATCGAAATCGCCGAGGCGGACGGCCTACGTCTTGCCGCGAGTCTCGCGCCCGGCTCGTTCGACGTGGTGTTCCTCGATCCGCCGTTCGGCGCCGATCTGCTCGGCCCGGCGCTGGCCGTGGCGGCGCCGCTCGTCGGCGCGAACGGTTTTCTCTATGTCGAAGCGGGCGAGGCGCTCGAAACGGCTGCCCACGAGCCGCTCGCGGGCTGGGAAGTCACGCGGCAAGGCAAGGCGGGCGCTGTCCACTTTCATTTGCTGCAGCGCGAAAATAAGGGGTTTAGCGCAAAAAGCAGAAATACACTCACATTTGCATAATCCGTAGCGGGCCAACCCGTTACGTGAGCAAAAATGAGAATAGGTTACGCAAGAGTGTCAACGCAGGACCAAGAAACACACGCGCAGCTTGATGCACTTCACAGAGCCGGTGTCGACGTAATCCACGAAGAAAAAAGGTCCGGCGCAACGCTGCGCCGACCGGTTCTCGAAAAAATCCTCCGCAACATCCGCCAAGGCGACACACTAGTTGTCTACAAACTGGACCGCATCGCCAGATCACTAAAAAATCTACTGACGGTCATCGAACATCTTCACGACCGCGGATGCGACTTCGAAAGCCTCACGGAAAAAATCGATACAAACAGTCCAGCCGGCCGCCTTATGCTGCAGATGCTAGGCGCGTTCGCAGAGTTCGAACGCGAATTAATCAGAGAAAGGAGCATGGCGGGCATACAGGCTGCGCGCGATCGCGGGATTCAGCTCGGACGGCCACGCAAACTGACAAAGCCGGAAGAGGAGGAAGCGATAAGGCTTTGGCGCACGAATCGCTATAACCACACAGCTATCGCAAAGCTCTACAAGGTCCATAGAAGCACTGTAACGCGCGCAATAGATCGCTGGATACTAGACCAGCAACCGAAGCTTCTGTAGGCCGCGTTCAGCATGGGGAAGGGGCAGATGAGGCCAGCCCCTTCCCCATTGACCAGCGTATCTTTTCATTGCCCGTCAAGGGTTCGCTTCGCCGCTACGCGCCCTTGACGGATTCCAGCGTCATCGCACTGACAAAAAAAGCCGGTCGCGAGGACCGGCAAAGATACAGCAAGCAACCGTTACACGTAACGCAAAATCACGCCGCTGCACTCCCATGCGAAACTTCCACCGGTTTCGCATGCGAAAGTTCGGATGCCGAAGCAAGAAAGCCTTCCACATCCCCCAGCTTCGACTGAGCATACTGCGCCAACATCGAAAACGCGGCATTGCACGCGAAAGGATAGGCAGGCATACCGCCTTCCACTCGAGACGTAGACAGCACGTCCGCAAGCTCTTCCACGGCAGTCAGCACCATCGACACCGTACGCGCCGCATCGAGCAGCGCCGGGACTTCCACCGAATCACGACCGTTCATCCCACACCCCGTAACGAAAATTAGTTAGCCTGACCAATGAAGAGCGGAACAGGCGAACTGACCGCTTCGAGCTTTGCCTCGCCCTCGTACACAACCCGCCCATTTCGCTTAAACACGTACGGCACAACGACAAAGCCACTAACCGTAACGCCAAGGTCGAACTTGCCCGACTCGTCCAACCACTCCATGTAGGCGAAAACGAGATTCTCAGCACCTTCGAACGAACGTGCCTTACCTGCGTTATAGCCAGCCACGACGACCTGGAACATAACGCTACCCTCCCACCAAAACGTTACCAGAAGGAGAATTGGCAATTACATCGTATTCCGAAGCAAATCCGTTTCGAGAGCCGTTGAACACCACCCGGACGCACTGACCCGACTCAACTTGACCATTCAACACAAGCCCTTCCAGGTGAGAAACGACCATCAATCGTGCCTCATCAGGATTGACTGCATCACCGATACGCCAGCCGGCCACCAGAACCTCAATCATGACGGCACCTTTGCGCCCTTCGGCTCCATCGCAAGCGGCCTGATCGACGTGACGACGTTACGGTCGCCGTTCGCCTTGCCGTTCGTCGTCTGGATCATCGACACTTCCGCTAGAAACGGCATCGGGTTGTGCAGGATGCTCTTCACGACCTCTGACTTCTCAACCTTCAATTCATTCGTACACACGCCGCTCGCCGTCTCGCCGCGCAACTCAACGTCAACGAAAATCGCCGCACTGTCCAGATCCTTCCCATCGATATTTCCAGTGAAATACTTCGCACCACGAATCGTTACCTTCGCTAGCATTTCCATCACTTCTACTCCTTAACATACGACGCAGGTTCGTGCGCGCCATGCACGTGCGTTGCCAACGCAGAACGATGCATTCGCGGGGGTACGCCTTCCTGACGCACATCCACCACCAACGCGGCAAAATCTTCGCCGTTCTCGATCAACGCCTGGTTGATCACCTTCCCGTACTGTGTCCGGATCGCCCGCTTCGCCGTCTCGAGCGTTGTTTCGCGTTCAGTCTGGTCTGTGCGACACCGCAGGGCCGCCACGTCGATAAATTGCTCGAGCGCCTTGTGTGCGCCAACGAAATAGTGGTCCGTCTTGAGCACGATCTCATGCGGTATCACGCGGTCCTTGTTGCCGAACTGGATTTCCACCCGCACCCATTCACTATCAACGTTGCCAAGCTGACGGCCCTTCTCGTAGGCCCGTACCATCTTCCCGCTCGTACGCAACCCGATCTCCAGCGTCGTACCGCCGCAACCACGCGCCGACGCATTCCCGCTCTCGATCTTCCGGTAGTCCGGAATCCGGCCGCCGCAGTGAAACTCCCCAGCGCCGTACATTGCGTCGATCTGCTCGACCGTCACTTCCCCGTGCAGGAAGTCCATAGCGAGGTCGCAGCGCGTCACCCGAGCATCGAGGTCCTGCATGGTCGCGTAGACCGCCTGCCAGTCCGTTACGACCGCACAGCCCCGCCCGGAGAAATCCACACAGATACGCCGATCGCCGCCGTTACGCCCGCCCCACGCGACGATACCCGCCCGTATCCATTCGCCGTCGAGGAACGTCATCACGTCCATGCTGTCGGCATAGCCCTGAATGCCCTTGTGCGCGGGAACCATGTTCAGCGGCATCGCCGTCCATAGCTTCAGGTAACGCCGGACCTGCTCCAAACCGTCAGGCACCGAACCCGTCGGCTCGAACGTGAAACGCAGCCAGTCCACGATTGCCTTTGCGCTGTCGGTAGACTTTCCCCCCGTATTACCGGACGGGGGGAGGGCGGCTGCGCCGCCCGGCGCTCCGCGCGACACGCGCTGCGGCGCGGCGGGCTCTTCGCAGCCGCCTGGCGCCCATCCAGCCTTCGGGGTAGCAGTTGGTCGGCGACGGCTCATTCAGCGCTCGCCATGTAGATCGGATTTCCCGTTATGGGTAACGAAAAATCGATTGAAAGGTAAGAGAAAGAAAAGGCCGCTTGGGCAGCCAGGCAGGATGTGACCAACAAAAACAGCAGCTCCGGCATTCGCATACCGCTATCGCCCCCCGACGTGATGCTGGTAGACTTCGCTCTACCTGCTTTGCCAGAAATTTCTAGCAAAAGTAGGAATTTCTGAATTTATACATTGCCTAGAAATTTCAGTCAAGGAGTGGAAATGGACATCGGCGAGCTTCTGGATGCTGCAAAGCGCAAAAAGCGCACGCTCGGCACCGTCGCGAAAGAGATGGGACTTCCGAATCAGACCCGACTGTCGGAATGGCGCAGTGGACGCTTTAAACCAACCGCCACACAAATTGCGCAGCTTGCGGAGATAGCTGAACTGCCAATCTTCAAGACCGTCGCAGAGGTCGAGGCGTCGCTTGAGGTTGGTGATGCGGCACAGGTTTGGCAACGAGCACTAAAAACTCTGAACGGCGCGCTCAAAATTCAGGAATAATGCGCGTTCCAAAAAAGGGCCGGGCGGTTTATCGTCAGCGCGTCCGGAGTCAAATGCGTCGCGTGGACGCTTTGCCGTGCCCTTTTGTCTGAATAGAGGAGAAGTCTCATGGTAGTCGCCGTGTACCCGGGCACGTTCGACCCGCTGACGCGCGGTCACGAAGACCTCGTTCGGCGCGCGTCGAGCATTTTCGACACGTTGGTGGTGGGCGTTGCCGACAGTCGCAACAAGAAGCCGTTTTTTACGCTGCAGGAGCGCCTCGCGATTGCACACGAAGTGCTCGGGCACTACCCGAACGTCAAGGTGATGAGCTTCAAGGGGCTCCTCAAGGATTTCGTGCGGACCAATAACGCGCGCGTGATCGTCAGGGGCCTGCGTGCCGTGTCGGATTTCGAATACGAGTTTCAGATGGCGGGCATGAACCGCTATCTGTTGCCCGACGTCGAGACGATGTTCATGACGCCGTCCGATCAGTACCAGTTCATCTCGGGCACGATCGTGCGCGAGATCGCGCAACTGGGCGGCGACGTCAGCAAGTTCGTGTTCCCGTCGGTCGAAAAATGGCTGAAGGAGAAGGTCGCTTCGCTGGACCCGAATGGCGGCGCTCAGGCGGCGCAGCCGTAACCGGCCGGACGGCGGCCGATAGTTTCGGGTACGGCCAGGCGCCCTTTGCCGCTTTGGCGAAAGCCTCGGCGAATTTGTCGAAATGTCTGAGCGAGGCTGGCGTGAGTTCGATCTGCTTGCGCCGGGCGTCTTCGGTATCGTTGAGCACGATCCAGCCTTTCTCGCACATCGATGAAATGCGGCCATGCAGCGTGGCCGGCGAGCCCAGCTCGCTGTGACCCATCATGTCCTTCACCGGGAGGCGCTCCTTGTTCTGCGTTGCGCGCACCACGAATTCAAGGATTTTTTCTTCGAGCGGGTCGAGTGCCGGTAGCGTGGGCAGGCCACGCTGCGCTTCGGTCAATTGCAGAAATCGGAGATAGATGTCGGCTGGATTTTAGTTATCGTCGATCTGCGTCGTGGTGAAAAGGCGCTTGGCTTCATGCGCCCGCGCGCCAGGATGAAAAGCTATAATGTATTGTTTTTCATAGGAAAGTTGGTGGCGGCATGGCCTTGATGATTACCGACGAATGCATCAATTGCGACGTCTGCGAGCCGGAGTGCCCGAACGATGCGATTTCGATGGGCACGGAAATCTATGTGATCGATCCGAAGAAATGTACCGAGTGCGTCGGCCATTTCGACGAGCCGCAGTGCATTCAGGTGTGCCCGGTGGAGTGCATTCCACGCGACCCGGAACATCTGGAAACGCGCGAAGGCTTGATGGCGAAGTATCACGCGCTGCAAGCCGCGAAGGGTGCGTGACGTTCGGGGTTGATGCGTGCAGCAAAAAAATGGCGAAGGCTGAATGGGTCTTCGCCATTTTTGTTTCTGGCTTTTGTTTTGCGGTGGTGTTTTCCTCAGGCCGCCGAGGCGCGCATCGCTATCCGGCGTACGTGCTGAAAATAGCGCGTAACGCATCCAGCAGAATGTCGCATTCAGCATCGGTGCCGATCGAAATTCGCAGGTGCTGGTCGATACGCGGCGCCTTGAAATGGCGCACGAAAATTTCTTTCTCCCTGAGCCGCAATGCGAGCGTCGCCGCGTCGTAGCCCGCATGGCGCGCGAACAGCAGATTCGCGGCCGACGGCAAGACTTCGAAGCCGAGCGCGCCCAGTTCCGCGGCCAGGCGCTCGCGGCTCGCGATCACCTTCGCGCAGCAGTCGCGGAACCAGGCGTCGTCTTCGTAGGCGGCGGTCGCGGCCGCTTGGGCGAGCCGATCGAGCGGGTAGGAGTTGAAGCTGTCTTTCACGCGGTTCAGCGCGTCGATCAGCTCCGGATTGCCGAACGCGAGGCCGACGCGCATGCCGGCCAGCGAACGCGATTTCGACACGGTCTGCACGACGAGCAGATTCGGATAGCGATCGATCAGCGCAATTGCCGATTCGGCGCCGAAATCGACGTAAGCCTCGTCGATTACGACGACCGAATCCGGATGGCGCGCCACGAGACGTTCGATGTCCGCGAGCGGCAACGGGCGGCCGGTCGGCGCATTCGGGTTCGGAAACAGGATGCCGCCGTTCTCCACCGCGTAATCGTCGATGTCGATCGCAAAGTTGTCGTCGAGCGCGATGGTCTGGTAATCGACTTCGAACAGCCTGGCGTAGGTCGGATAGAAGCTGTACGTGATGTCGGGGAACAGCAGCGGCTTGCCGTGCTTGAGCAAAGCCTGGAACGTGAGCGCGAGCACCTCGTCCGAGCCGTTGCCCGCAAACACCTGTTCGGCGCGGATGCCGTGATAGGCAGCGACCGTTTCGCGCAGCTTGCGCGCGGTAGGGTCCGGATAGCGGCGCAGCGCTTCGGCCGTGTCGCCGAGTTCCTGGCGGATCGCCGCGAGCACGCGCGGCGACGGCGGGTACGGATTCTCGTTGGTGTTCAGCTTCACCGGATGCGCGAGCGCGGGCTGTTCGCCCGGCACATACGGCGTCAGACGGTGGACGATGTCACTCCAGTAACGGCTCAAGCGATTCTCCTGGCGATGTCGATTGCAATGGCGATGGCGGCCGGCCGCGCCGGTCAGCCGTTATTCAGCCGTTATTGCGATGCAGCTGCATCATCGCGCGCTCCAGCTCGCCCTTGATGACCTGGGGCATGACCGCGAGGGCGCGTTCGATCGACGCGTCGATCACATCCTGCTCTTCGCGGCGCGGCGGTTTAAGCACGTAATTGGCGACGTCGGGTTTGGCGCCGGCGCGCGCGCTTTCGGGAATCAGGTCGCGCGGATGGCCAATGCCGATCCGCAGCCGCCAGTATTGCTGCGACGACAGATGCGCGCTGATGTCCTTCAGTCCATTATGCCCGCCGCTGCCGCCACCGAGCTTCAGCTTGACGCTGCCGGGCGGCATGTCGAGCTCGTCGTGCGCGACCAGAATCTCGTCGGGAAGAATCTTGAAGAACTGCGCCACGGCCACGACCGATTGGCCGGAGCGGTTCATATAGGTTTGCGGCTCCAGCAGATGCACTTCCTCGCCGTGCACTCGCGCTTTCGCGTAAAAGCCGTGGAAGCGCCGCTCGTCGCGCAGCGTCGTGCCTGCCTCGCGCGCGAGTTGATCGACCAGCCAGAAGCCGGCGTTGTGACGCGTCGCGGTGTATTCGGCGCCCGGATTGCCGAGCCCGACGATCAGCTTGATCATGATTGCGTGAGTCCATCTGGCCCGGAAGGGAACTGCAGCCGGACCCAAAAAGCCGAAAAAAAACCCGCCAGGGCGAACCTCGGCGGGTCACATCGACCGTTTCATGGGAAACGGATCGAGAGGATTGCTTGCTCTGAACCGAAAGGCCCTTAAGCAGCCGGCGTTTCGCCTTCAGCAGCAGCGGCGTCTCCGGAGATCGCGCCAGCCGGGATCGTTGCAGCAGCAACCACCGGGTTTTCCGCGTCGACGTGGGCGACGAGCGCCACACCTGCCGGCAACGGGATGTCCTTCGCGTGAACCGATTGACCTGCTTCGATCTTCGCGAGGTCGACTTCGATGAATTCGGGCAGTGCCGACGGCAGGCACTCGATTTCGATTTCGTTGAGGACGTGCGAGATCACCGCGCTCGACAGCTTCACTGCCGGGTTGCTTTCCTGGTTCAGGAAGTGCAGCGGCACCTTGGTGTGCAGCTTCTTCGATGCGTCGACGCGCTGGAAGTCCACGTGCAGCACGAGCTGACGGAACGGGTGGTATTGCACGTCGCGCAGCAGAACCTGTTGCGACTTGCCGGCCACTTCCAGTTCGAGGATCGACGAGTGGAAAACTTCTTTCTTGAGCGCGTGCCACAGGGCGTTGTGATCGAGTTCGATCAGTTGCGTGTCAGCACCCGCGCCATAAACGATACCCGGGGTCTTACCCGAGTTACGCAGGCGGCGGCTCGCACCCGTACCTTGCAGGGAACGCTCGAAAGCGACTACTTTCATGTTGAATCTCCAATGCACTGCCCGCGACCAGGCAGTAAAAACAGGGTCTCGAAGCCGTAATGGCTGAGGCCCGGGATAGCGGCACGAACCTTCGTTCGTTCATGCCGATTGTGCAAAAACGCCGCGTGTCGCATGAAGCGGTACGCGGCGTCTTCGCAAATGCTTAACTCTCGGCGAACAGCGACATGACCGAATCGCCGCGGCGGATGCGCGAGAACGTTTCGGCGAGCAGGCCGGCGCTCGTCAACGAACGGATCTTTGCGCACGAACGGGCTTCTTCGCCGAGCGGGATCGTGTCCGTGACCACGAGTTCGTCGAGTGCGGAAGCGGCGATACGCTCGCCTGCGCCGCCCGACAGAACCGGGTGAGTGGCGTACGCGAACACCTGCTTCGCGCCGCGTTCCTTCAGAACCTGCGCGGCCTTGCACAGCGTGCCGGCCGTGTCGACCATGTCGTCCATGATCACGCAGGTGCGGCCTTCGACTTCACCGATGATGTTCATCACTTCGGCGACGTTCGCCTTCGGGCGACGCTTGTCGATGATCGCGAGATCGCAATTGAGCTGCTTTGCCAGTGCACGGGCGCGCACCACGCCGCCGACGTCCGGCGAAACGACCAGCAGGTTGTCGTAGTTCTGCTTGCGCAGATCGCCGAGCAACACGGGCGTTGCGTAGATGTTGTCGACCGGGATGTCGAAGAAGCCTTGAATCTGGTCAGCGTGCAGATCCATCGTGATGATCCGCTCGACGCCGGCGATTTCCAGCATGTTCGCCACGACCTTCGCCGAGATGGCGACGCGCGCCGAACGCGGGCGCCGATCCTGACGGGCATAACCGAAGTAGGGGATGGCGGCGGTGATCCGGCCTGCGGATGCGCGCTTGAGCGCATCGACCATGATCATCAGTTCCATCAGATTGTCGTTCGTCGGTGCACACGTGGATTGCAGGACGAAGACATCCTTGCCACGCACGTTTTCCTGAATCTCGACCTGGATCTCACCGTCCGAAAAACGGCTGACCATTGCTTTGCCGAGGGGAATACCGAGGTTTTTGACGACTTCCTGGGCAAGCGCGGGATTTGCGTTGCCAGTAAAAACCATCAGGCCGTCATGGCTGCTCATCGTGCACCTACTTCAGGCTGGGGGCGGGAGAGATATGATTGCTGTGACGAACCACAGCGAACTACGAGAATTTTTGGCAGGGGAGAAAGGATTCGAACCTTTGCATGCCGGAATCAAAATCCGGTGCCTTAACCAGCTTGGCGACTCCCCTACACTAACTTTGAGCTCCGCCGACCGTGGAGTTTCGTTCGACGATGCAAAACTTATGACGCGAAAGCAAAGAGTGGATGCTGATCCAGGCCCGCTGCCACTGCACTGTTCCATTCGCTTGGCAACTTGGCTTGCGCCGCTTCTGCCTCGGCTTTGCTACGGAACGCTGCAAAAACACTCGCACCCGATCCGGACATCCGCGCTGGCGCGATGTTTTCAAACCATCGCAGCACTTGCGCTACTTCCGCGTACTTTCCTACGACAACCTGCTGCATGTCATTCCGGCCAAAACTTTCCGGCCAGTCAGTGTTGCAGCTGTGTTCTGCAGGAAAGTCCGTAATTATGAGGGGCTTTGTATCTCTTGTCAACGCTTTTTCGGAAAAAATCGCTGCAGTTGGAACCTGCACCCTCGGTGTCACTACCAGGAAGTGACGCGGCGGCAATTGTACAACGTCTAACGCTTCCCCAACACCCTCTGCGAAGGCATTTTTCCCAAATACGAAAAAAGGCACGTCCGCACCGAGCTTCAGCGCAAGATCCTGCAATTCCTGGCGCGGAAGGTCGAGTTTCCATAAGCGATTGAGCGCGAGCAGCGTCGTCGCTGCGTCCGAGCTGCCACCGCCGAGTCCGGCGCCCATCGGCAGGCGCTTGTCGATTTCGATGTCGACGCCCTCGCGCGAACCCGTGTGCGCTTTCAGCAGCGTCGCGGCGCGTACCGTGAGGTCATGCTCGGGCGGCACATCGGCGATTTCGGTGCGGCGTGTGATGAGCCCGTCGTCGCGGCGCGTGAAGTGCAGCGTGTCGCCCCAGTCGAGCAGCTGAAAGACCGTTTGCAGCGTGTGATAGCCATCTGGCCGGCGGCCCGTGATGTGCAGGAAGAGATTCAGTTTCGCTGGCGCGAGGCAATCGCGCAGCGAATCGGTTGTTTCGATCATGAGTGAAAGCTACCTGCGCCAAGGTGGCGCCAAACGGGCGGTAACGCTGCGTGAACGGATGCAGGGGCGAAGGTTTTCAAAGCGGCCTTCGAAAGCGGCCGTCGTACCGGCCGCCCTGGCGAAAAGCCGTCACTGATCCAGCACGAGCTTGATGTCGAGCGGCGGCTCCGAGCGGCTCAGATTGAGGCGCTTTACGCCGGTAGCCGGTGCATCGGCATACGCGAGATAGTCGATGGTCCAGCCGTCCTGCGTGATCTGCTTCAAGCGCGACGGCTGCTGCGGGTCGTTCTCGGTCTTCGCGCGCGAGGTCGGTGCGGGAGACGGCTGCAGCCAGTAGCGCAGACCTTCGACCGGCAGCGTGAACCCGAGTGCATTCTGCATCAGCGTGGAGACGTTATCCGCGGTGAGCGGTGCGCGGTTCGGCAATTCGAGCGTGGCCGAGGCCGGCGACGACGTGACGATAGCCAGGGTCTGACCAAGCGGATTGCGCAATTGCAGGGTCACGGTGTCGCCGGTTTCCTGCCACGAGAAGTTGCCGTAGGCGTTGCGTTGCTGGCCGTTCTGGTCGTTGTACTGGACCGCGAAACGGCCCTGATACGAGCGGCTCGTTTGCGCGGTCACTTCGGTCGCGGCCTTCGACGTGGACGCCCCCTGCGGTTGCACCGACGCGCAGCCCGCCAGCGCGACAACGGCCGCCGCCGCGAATCCGAGCGCCATGCCGCGCGGCGCCCCGGAACAGGAAATCAAACGGGAAAGACGCATCAAAGATCGTTTACCTGAAGACGTTGCAGCGTTTTGACGAGGGTGTCGTTGTCCGGCTCGAGCTTGCGCGCGGCACGGAATGCTGCGCGCGCCTCGTCCTGCTCGCCGGTTTTCCACAGCACTTCGCCGAGGTGTGCGCCGATTTCGGCGTTCGGCTGGATGCTGTACGCCTTGCGCAGCAGCTTGATCGCATCCGCCGTGTTGCCCATCCGGTATTTGACCCAGCCCACGCTGTCCATGATGAACGCGTCGTTCGGCGCGAGGGCCGAGGCCTTTTCGACCAGCTTGTCCGCTTCCGGAAGACGCTGATTGCGATCGGCCAGCGAATAGCCGAGCGCGTTGTACGCCTGCGGATTGTCCGGCTGCGTCTTCATCAGCTTGCGCAGCTGCGCTTCCATGATGTCGTAATGGCCGGTCTTTTCGGCGGCCATCGCGTAGTCGTAGGTGAGGTCGGGGTCGTCGGGGAAGTTTGCCGTGGCTTGCTGCAGACGCTCCTCGGCCTCGGGGTAGCGCTTCGCGTCGAACAGGATCGCGGCGTCGGTGCGCGCGATCAGCGCCATGTCGCGCGGGTCGGAGGTCTGCAGGCCGGCGAGCAGCTTGCGCGCGTCGTCGGTCTTGCCCTGCTTCGCGAGCAGCTGCGCGCGCGTGATCTGCGCGGGCATGTACTGCTGGCTGGTCGGCGCAATCTTGTTGAGCCAGTCGTTCGCTGCCGCTTCGTTTTTCTGTTCGAGCGACAGTTGCGCCAGGTAGATGTAGGCCTGGCCCGCATCGGCGCCCGGCGTCTTGTCAGCCAGCTGCGCGTATTGCGTCAGATAGGTCTGCGCGTCGGCGAAATTTTTCTGCTGGATCTTGATCAGTGCGAGCGCCATCAACGGCGTGAGGTCGTTCGGGTTCGCCTTGCGCATGCTCTCGAACTGCTTCTGCGCGTCGTCGAGACGGTCGCTCGCGAGATACATCTGCGCGAGCGCGAGCCGCGCGTCATGCGATTTCGGATTCTGCTGCACGTATTTTTCGAGCGACGCGATGCCTTCCTTGCGCTCTTCCGGGCCCATTTGCGAGAGCGTCAGCGCCGCCGGCAGATAGTCGGGCTTCAGGGTCAGCGCCTGCTCGAGCGACTTGCGGGCGCCCGGCGCGTCGTCGGACAGCAACTGCTGACGGGCGAGCGCGAGTTGCGCTTCAGGCCGGTTCAGGTCGTTCTTCGCGAGGTCCTGCAATACATGCAGACCGCCGATGCGATTCGGGCCGCGCGAGAGCAGCAGCTGCAGCGAGAGGATCGCGTTGCCGCGGTTTTCCTCGGGCACCTTCGCCAGTTCGCGCGCGAGGATCGGCGCCGCGTCGTCGGGCTTGCCGGACAGCACGAGCAGCGAGGCGTCGAGTTGCGCGGCGCGCTCCGAATCCGGCGCGTACTGCTGCCATAATTGCGCGGCGGCCAGCGCGTCCGACGGGCTTTGCGCGGCCAGCGCGATTTCGGTGGCGCGCTGCGCCATGCGCGGGTCGTGCGTGTCGCGCGTGAGCGCGAGGTAGGTTTGATAGGCGGGCGCCGGCTGGTCGCGCTGCAGCGCGATCTCGGCGGCGAGCACCTGGAAGACGATCTGGCTCGACAACGGCACGTCCGGCAGCGACTTCTCGTCTTCGGGCGTTGCGGGACCGAGCGGGTCCGGCAAGGTGACCGACGTGTCGTCCGAATCCGGCGCGGGGTCCTGCGCATGCGCGGGCACGGCGGCCAGCGCCCATAATGCGAGCGCGGCTGCGCCGAGCATCCGCCGGGCGGATACGGCATGTGGCACGTTGGACATGCGCGCGAGGCGCCTTGAAAGCAGCTTCACGAAGGACACGTTCATGGAAATCCGTTCAATGTTTCAGTCGATTGTAACGCGCTCGCTACAATACGCGCACAACCACACACGCAAGTAGCAGACCGATCAGACATGCCAGAGTTGCCAGAAGTCGAGGTTACCCGCCGAGGGATCGAACCGTATGTGTCCGGGCGCAAGGTCGAGCGCGTCGAAGTGCGTACGCCCGCGCTGCGCTGGCCGATTCCGGCCGGCCTTGCGAAAACCTTGCGCGGCCATGTGGTGCGCAAGGTCGAGCGGCGCGGCAAGTACCTGCTGTTCGAAATCGACGCGGGCTGGTTCATCGTGCATCTCGGCATGACCGGCACGCTGCGCGTGCTGCGTCACGTGCCGCAGCCGCCGGCCGCGGCGAAGCACGATCACGTCGACTGGATCTTCGACGACTTCATCCTGCGTTATCGCGATCCGCGGCGTTTCGGCGCGGTGTTGTGGCATCCGCGCGAGGCGGGCGACATCCTTGCGCACCCGCTGCTCGCGGGGCTCGGCGTCGAGCCCTTCTCGCCGGCGTTCTCGGGCGCTCTGATGCACCGGCTGACGCGCGGGCGCAAGGTGTCGGTGAAGCAGGTGCTGCTGGCCGGTGAAATCGTCGTCGGCGTGGGCAATATTTACGCGTCGGAGAGCCTGTTTCGCGCGGGCATCCGGCCGACCACCGCGGCGGGGCGCGTCTCGCTCGCGCGCTATGAACTGCTCGCCGACGCGGTGCGCGTGACGCTTGCCGCCGCGATCGAGAAGGGCGGCAGCACGCTGCGCGATTTCGTCGGCAGCGACGGCGAAAGCGGCTACTTCCAGCTCGACTATTTCGTCTATGATCGCGCGGGCCAACCCTGCCGCGTGTGTGCAACGCCCATCAAACAGATCGTGCAGGGGCAGCGCTCCACGTACTTCTGTCCCACCTGCCAGCGCTAGATTTCCGATGCCTTCCCGCCTGACACCCACTACGACCCCGCGTGCGAACTCACGCGCGGGCGCGTCCGCCGCGGCGCCCGTTTTTCCCGCGATGCCCGATTTTTCCGCGCGCCTCATCGCATGGCAGCGCCAGCACGGCCGGCACGATCTGCCCTGGCAGAACACGCGCGACCCGTACCGCATCTGGCTGTCGGAAATCATGTTGCAGCAGACCCAGGTGTCGACGGTGATTCCGTACTACGCGAAGTTTCTCGCGCGTTTTCCCGATGTCGCCGCGCTGGCCGCCGCCCCATCCGACGACGTGATGGCGCTGTGGGCCGGCCTCGGCTACTACACGCGCGCGCGCAATCTGCATCGCTGCGCGCAGGTCGTGGTCGAGCGGCACGGTGGCGCGTTTCCGGCCTCGGTCGACGAACTCGCGGACCTGCCCGGCATCGGCCGCTCGACGGCTGCCGCGATCGCCTCGTTCGCCTTCGGCGCGCGCGCGACGATTCTCGACGGCAACGTGAAGCGCGTGCTCGCGCGCGTGTTCGGCGTCGACGGATTCCCGGGCGAGAAGAAGGTCGAGAACGCGATGTGGACGCTCGCCGAATCGCTGCTGCCGGTCGATGCATCGGACGACGAAGTTAGCGCGTACACGCAGGGCTTGATGGATCTCGGCGCGACGCTATGCGTGCGCGGCCGGCCAGACTGCGCGCGCTGCCCGTTCGCCGTCGACTGCGTTGCGAATGTCACCGGACGTCAGCGCGACTTGCCCACGGCGCGGCCGAAGAAAGCCGTGCCGACGCGCCGCACCTGGATGCTCGTGCTGCGCGACGGCAACGCGGTGATGCTCGAGCGGCGGCCGCCGTCGGGCATCTGGGGCGGCTTGTGGAGTCTGCCCGAAGCCGCCGACGAAGCCGCGCTCGCCGAGCGCGCGCGAGCGTTCGGTAGCGACGGCACGGTGTCGCCGCTCGCGCCGTTTTCGCATGTATTCACGCATTTCAAGCTCGATATCGAGCCGCGCATCGCGGAGCTGGATCGCGGCGCCGGCGCATTGGCGGCGTTGAACGACGCCGATACCGCATGGGTCGCGCTCGGCGATCTCGATTCGTTCGGGGTGCCGGCGCCGGTGCGCAAGCTGCTGGACAGCCTGCAGGGTTCGTTGATCTAACGGATCGTGCGCAGCGGCGGCGCTGCCGGCATCGTGTGTGCTGCCGCTCGTGCAATGCTCGCGGTTGCCGTCACGTCACAGTAGCTGATGTTGCTGCATGTAGTGATGCACGACGTCGATGCGCGCGCCGGCATCGGTCAGTTCCATCAGCTTTTGCCGGGCGCGCAGCGCGATCGGCAGCACTTCGGCGAGACGGTTCGACACCCATGAGGGATCGGCGAGCCTGAACGGCTCCGCGAACGGCAGACTATCCGGGTCGCGCTCGCGGATCGTCGCGATGATCCTTTCGAGCACTTCCGCGCAGGCGCCGAATTTGGCCAGCAGATCGTTGCCTTCGAGCGGCTGATCGTCGGCGAGCGGCTCCGCCATGCCGACCAGCAAACCGCTTGCTTCGACGCGATGCGACAGCAGGCGAAAACGCTTCGTGCCGCGCGCGCGAATCAGCAGCATGCCGAACGCTTCGACGTCGCATTCGTCGATTTCGGCGAGACAGCCAATGGCTTCGGGCACCGAAGGCTCTTCCTCGCGCGCCACTTCCGCTCCGCTTTTCAGCAGGCATACGCCGAACGAGGTCTTTTCGCGCAGACAGTCGCGCGCCATGTCGAGATAGCGCGCTTCGAAAATCTTCAGCGGCAGCAATCCATCGGGGAACAGCACCGTATGCAGCGGAAACAGCGGCAAATCGGCGTACACAGTAGGCGTAGAGGACATGGCGCAACGCTTTCGGTTAAGGCCGCGCGATGCGGCCAGTTAAGCGATCAGCTTCGATGATTCGCCGACGTCGACCGGCGCATCGCGGTGCCGCACAATCACATTCGCCGATGTTGCGAGACGCGCGGCAAGCGTCTCCGCGATGAACACCGAGCGGTGCTGGCCGCCCGTGCAACCGATTGCGACGGTCAGGTAGCTGCGATTGTCGTCGCGGAAATGCGGCAGCCACTTGGACAGATACTTCTCGATGTCGTCGATCATCTCGTGGACGACCGGCTGCGCATCGAGAAAATCCATCACCGGTTTGTCGAGGCCGGTGAGCGGCCTCAATTCATGATCGTAGTACGGGTTCGGCAGCGTGCGTACGTCGAATACGAAATCCGCATCGAGCGGCACGCCGCGTTTGAAGCCGAACGACTCGAACATCAGCACGAGCCCGGCGTCTTCCTGTTCGATGAAACGCTTGACCCATGCGCGCAGCACGTTCGCGCGCAGATTGCTCGTGTCGATCTGATGGCCGAATTCGGCGAGCCCCGCGACCAGTTCGCGCTCGCGCTCGATCGCTTCGGCGAGCGAGGTGAGCAGGCCCACGTCCGCATCGTGCGCGGGCGAGCCGGATAGCGGATGGCGCCGGCGCGTTTCGGAAAAGCGTTGAATCAGCGACTGCGTGCTTGCGCTCAGAAACAGCACGCGCACGTCGTGCGAGCGTTTGAGATCGCGGATCATCGCGGGCATTTCGTCGAGCGACGAACCCGAGCGTGCGTCGATCGCGACCGCGAGACGATCCTGGCCGTCTTCGGCGAGATAGCTGGCGAGTTGCGGCAGAAAGCGCGGCGGCAGATTGTCGACGCAATAATAGCCCGCGTCTTCAAGCGCGTTCAGGGCAACGGACTTGCCGGAGCCGGAGATGCCGGTGATCAGGATTATGCGCATGGAGTCGTCGAAACCGTAAATTTCATCATAGCATCCGGTTTCCATGTGCGTGCCCGCGGACGGGCTTTTTGCCGCGGGCGCTGCATGGCTTGGGCGGCGCGGCCCGGCCCGGCTTCAGATCAGCTTGCCGGGAAACTGGCTGTCGGGGTCCTGCATGGCGAGACGCTGGCGGTCCATGAAATCGCGCAGCGTGTCGATGCCGCGCAATTGCAGGATCGTATTGCGCACGGCCGCTTCGACTAGCACCGCGAGGTTGCGGCCCGCAGCCACCTGAATCGTGACCTTGCTGATCGGCAGACCGAGCACGTCGACAGTCTGACTCTCCAGCGGCAGGCGCTGGAATTCGCCGTCGGGGCGGCGTACCAGTTGCACGATCAGCTTCAGCTTCATTTTCCGGCGCACCGCCGTTTCGCCGAAGATCGTCTTGATGTCGAGCAGACCGAGGCCGCGCACTTCGAGCAGATTCTGCAACAGCGGCGGGCAGCGTCCTTCGACGAAGTCCGGGCCGAGGCGCACGAAGTCGACCGCGTCGTCGGCGACGAGACCGTGGCCGCGGCTGATCAGTTCGAGCCCGAGTTCGCTCTTGCCGAGACCCGAGTCGCCGGTGAGCAGCACGCCCATGCCGAGGATGTCGAGAAACACGCCGTGCAGCGTCGCGCGCGGCGCGAGGATGCGCGACATGTAGAGACGCAGGCTGTCGATCACCGCGGCCGCCGAGGTCGGCGTCGTGAAGAGCGGCGTGGACGAGCGCGTGCAGCGCAGCACCAGTTCCGGCGGCGCGGCGACGCCGCCGGCCACCACCAGGAACGGCGGCTCCAGCGCAATCAGCTCGGCCATGTGGCGCGAGCGGTCTTCGTCGGTCTGACGTTTGTAGTAGTCGATTTCGGCGTCGCCGAGCACCTGGATCCGGTTCGGGTGGATCAGGTTCAGGTGGCCGACGAGGTCGGCGCTCGAGGTGGCGTTGGCGACCGATTCCGAGGAAAAGCCGCGCTCCCAGCCTTCATGCCCCGTGAGCCAGCTGAGCTTCAGCATGGCTGCGTTGTCGTCGAAAATGCTCTGGGCGTTGATGCTGGACGTATCCATGAGTCGGTGACTCCAGTGTGGGCCGCTTGCCGGGCCGTGCTCGCGTGCGCGGGGTTACCGCCGCTGCATCAAGGTTGCCACTGAGTGAGCAGGCGATGCAACGATTCGCGGTCTTCTTCGGTATGCAGGCGTTCGCGAGCCTCGCGATCGGACAGCAACTGGGCAATCTCGGACAGGATTTCGAGGTGCTGTTGGGTAGCCTGTTCGGGCACGAGCAGGAAGATCAGCAGCGAAACCGGCTGACCGTCCGGTGCTTCGAAAGGGATGGGTTCCGCGAGACGGACGAACGCGGCGAGCGGCTGCTTGAGGCCCTTGATGCGCCCGTGCGGAATCGCGACGCCTTCGCCGAGTCCGGTCGAACCGAGGCGCTCTCGCGCAAAAAGATTGTCAGTGACGGTACTGCGGGCGATGCCGTTCTGGTTCTCGAAGATCAGGCCCGCTTGCTCGAACACGCGTTTCTTGCTGGTGACCGATAGTCCGATGACGACGTTCTCGAGGGGAAGAAATTTGGCTAAACGATTCATGTTGACAGGCGAAAACGTGGCCTGGGTTCTCCCCACCGGGGCGTTTAAGTGGCGTTCCATTCGTTTGATGCTCGCGAAGACGTGCGGTGAGAGCCGTCGCCCAAAGCGCGAGACTCCGGCCGGCCGTATTCAAAGAGCTGGCTTGACCCCGATGGTAACCGGAACATTATAGAACAGGGTAGCGGACGATGGTGCGGCGCGCCATTGATGCATACCAGGTTTTTCACCGCTTGCGCCGCGACTCGTTTCGCTTCGCGCAAAGACTGGCGAAAACCATGCACGGCATGCGGAAACGGCGCGGGGAACGTGGCCCGAAAACGAAAAACCGCCCGGTTGCGGGCGGCTTGACGGAGCGGGAAAATGAATGATTTCCTCTAATTCTCCTATTGCGGCGGCACGTCCAGTTGCGGCGCCGGCTGATACTTGATCGCCTCGTGCTGATGTCCTTGCAGACGATCCTTGTGGCGGATCACCTGTCTGTCGAGCTTGTCGATCACAAGATCTATCGCCGCGTACAAATCACTGTCACAACTCTCGACAAAAATGTCTTTACCCTTCAGATGGAGATTGATTTCCACCTTCTGACGCTTGTCCTTTTCCTTATGGTTGTCGACCGAGAGGACCACACTGCCGTCGATGACCTGATCGAAATGTCTTAGCACCCTGTCCAGTTTGGTGATCACGTATTCGCGCAACGCAGGCGTTACTTCGAGGTGGTGTCCACTGATCTTGAGATTCATAGTGCTTCTCCAAGCTAATGCCGCTTGGTCCGCACAATGACAAAGGTCCGGTCGATCTGACGGCTTGCCTGTGTCGCCCCCCGGTGACTGACATCTGGCAGGTCGCAGCGGCCGGCCTGTCCGTCATGCACGGAGCGGCCGGTAAATGCCCGCTGCAAAACGCGGCGGGCTACAGAGACTTGCGCAGGTTGACTGCCGGGATCTTGAGCGCTTCACGGTATTTCGCCACGGTACGCCGTGCGACCACGAAGCCCTGTTCCGCCAGCAATTCGGCTATGCGACTGTCTGAGAGTGGCGATTTTGGGTTTTCCGCTCCTATCAGTTGTTTGATCAGCGCGCGAATGGCCGTTGAAGAGGCCGCGCCGCCTGTGTCAGTCGATACGTGTGAGCCGAAAAAGTACTTGAATTCCAGCGTCCCGAATGGGGTCAGCATGTATTTGCCGGTTGTCACACGCGAGACAGTTGACTCGTGTAGGCCCAGCGTATCAGCAATTTCCCGCAAAACCAAGGGGCGCATGGCAATTTCGCCGTGCACGAAAAAGCTCTTCTGACGCTCGACGATTGCCTGCGCAACTCGCAGGATCGTCTCGAAACGCTGCTGGATGTTTTTGATCAGCCAGCGTGCTTCCTGAAGCTGCTGGCGCAATGAACCGCTGCCGGGATCGCCCCGGTTATTGCGCAGAATATTCGCGTACAGATGGTTGATGCGCAGCTTCGGCACGACTTCGGGATTCAGTTCGGCCTGCCATCCTTGAGCGGTTCTGCGCACCATGATGTCGGGCACGACGTAGTCCGCTTCGGCCTTGCCGTAGGCGGCGCCGGGAAACGGTTCGAGCGAGCGGATCAGCACATGGGCGTCGCGCAGATCGTCGTCGTTCGCTTTCAGGTGCTTGCGCAGACGCGTGAAATCGCGCGCCGCGAGCAATTCCAGGTGATGGCCGACAATGTCTAGCGCGAGCGTGCGGGTGGGCGACGGATCGAGCCGCAGCAGTTGCAGCTTCAGGCATTCCGACGCGGAGCGCGCGCCGACCCCGGCCGGGTCGAAGCTATGCAGCAGCGCCAGCGCGGCATTCAGTTCGTCGAGGTCGACTTCGAGTTCGTCGGGCAGATCGGCCAGCACTTCTTCGAGCGTGGCGGCGAGGTAGCCGTCGTCGTCGAGAGATTCGATCAGAAACGTGACGAGCGCCCGGTCGCGCGGGCTCGCCTGGGTGACGCGCAGTTGCGCCATCAGGTGATCGCGCAGTGAGGTGCTCGACTCGTGGATTTGCAGCGGCGGCAGGTCGTCGTCATCCGACGCGTTGCCGGAGCGGCCGTAGTCGTCGAGGTTCCATTGCGATGCGTCACCGCCGTCGCCCGAGAGGCCGTTGTATTCGTCGACACCTTGCGGCTCGCCGTTTTCGGCGCGCTCGCCCGTGCCGTCGGACCCCGACGAGCCGTTGCCGGCCATCGGGTCGGACGGCGTGGACGCACCCGGCGTCTGGGCGATCACCGAACCGTCGGCAGCCACCCGCAACGGGCTCGCGATCCATTCGTCCTCGTTCTCGAGGAGCGGGTTCTGCGAGATCGCCATGGCGACTTCCTGCTGCAGTTCGAGCGTCGACAACTGCAGCAGCCGGATGGACTGCTGTAGTTGCGGCGTCAGCGCAAGATGCTGCGATAGGCGGAGTTGGAGGCTGGCTTTCATGGCAAGTTGAGATTCATTGTAGAGAGTTTGCCACGACCGCGATACCTTGCGACACCCGCAATTACGCATGCGCGAGTTTTCCGGCAAGGCGAGGCGCCAGCCGATGCCGTGCGGAAATGGACGTGCGGGGAGACGAGAGGCGGCGAATGTGCGGATGCCGCAAAAAGGACCGGCCGTGCGTATTCGCGCGGCCGGCGACCCTTGATGTGCTTACATGCGGAAGTGTTCGCCGAGATAGACGCGCCGCACGCTTTCGTTCTCGATGATCTCGCTGGGCGCGCCGGCCGCGAGCACGCTGCCGTCGCTGATGATGTACGCGTGATCGCAGATGCCGAGCGTCTCGCGCACGTTGTGGTCGGTAATCAGGACGCCGATATTGCGCTGCTTCAGGAACTTGACGATCTTCTGGATTTCCAGCACCGCGATCGGATCGACGCCCGCGAACGGTTCGTCGAGCAGAATGAAGCTCGGGTTGGTGGCGAGCGCGCGGGCGATTTCCACGCGGCGGCGCTCGCCGCCCGACAGCGACAGCGCCGGATTGTCACGCAGATGCGCGATCTGCAGCTCGTCGAGCAGCGCTTCGGTGCGCGACCTGATGGCGTCCTTGCTGAGCCGCTTGCCGTTTTCTTCGTGCTGCAATTCGAGCACCGCGCGAATGTTTTCCTCGACGCTGAGCTTGCGGAACACCGAGGCTTCCTGCGGCAGATACGACAGGCCGAGCGAGGCGCGCTTGTGGATCGGCAGCAGGCTGATCGATTTGCCGTCCAGATCGATTTCGCCGGCGTCGAGCGGCACGAGACCCACGATCATATAGAACGACGTGGTCTTGCCGGCGCCGTTCGGGCCGAGCAGGCCGACCACCTCGCCGCTTTTCACGTCGAGCGAGACGTCCTTGACGACCGTGCGCGAGCCATAGCGCTTCTTCAGATTGCGCACGACCAGCGAACTGCTGGTGCCGGCCGGCTTGCGATTGGGCAGGGGCGCGATGTTGCCGCTGATGGTGCTCACTGGTTCGGCGCTCCCTGGATCGAGGTGGACGGCGCGAGCGTGGCCGAGGCGCCGGTCAGCGGCGCGGCGCCGCCGTTGCGCGGCGCGAGCATCGCGCGCACGCGG
>NZ_JAAGPS010000082.1:0-34731 GCF_017105025.1 Paraburkholderia sp. Ac-20336
CGGCGCGCGCCGCGACGTGCAGGCCGGCACGCTCAGTTATGCGGAGCAGCGCGCGCTCGATCTCGGCATCGCGCTCGCGGGCGGCGCGCACACCTTGCTGCTCGACGAGCCGACCGCCGGCATGAACCGCGCGGAAGCAGCGCGCGCGATCGAGCTGATTCGCGAGACCACGACGGGCCGCACGCTGCTGATGGTCGAGCACGACATGGACGCGGTCTTCGCGCTTGCCGACCGCATTTCGGTGCTCGTGCAGGGGCGCATCATCGCGACCGGTTCGCCGGCGGCGATTCGCGCCGACGAGGCAGTGCGGGCTGCGTATCTGGGCGAGCGCACATGAGCGCGCTGCTCGAGATCCGCGATCTGCACGCGTGGTATGGCGCGAGCCAGGCCTTGCACGGCGTCACGCTCGGCCTCGCGCGCGGCGAAGTGCTCGCGCTCGTTGGCCGCAACGGCTCGGGGCGCTCGACGCTTGCGCGCGCGATCATGGGCCTCGTGCGCAGCGAGGGCGAGTTGCGTTTCGCGGGCCGTTCGCTCGCCGGGCTGCGCACCTTCGAAATCGCGCGGCTTGGCCTTGGCTATGTGGCCGAACATCGCGACGTGTTCGCGGCGCTGAGCGTGCATGAAAATCTGCTGCTCGGTATCTCGCCGCGCAAGCGCACGCCGCGCTTTACGCTCGATGACGCCTACGCGCTGTTCCCCGTGCTGGCCGAGCGCCGGCACACGCGCGCCGGCGCGCTGTCGGGCGGCGAGCAGCAGATGCTCGCGCTCGCGCGGGCGTTGCTCGGCGATCCCGATCTGCTGCTGATCGACGAACCCGGCGAAGGTCTCGCGAGCGGCGTGATGGAGCAGGTCGCCGGGTGCCTGCGCACGTTGCGCGAGCGCGGCGTCGCGATGCTGCTGATCGAGCAGCGCCTCGTGATCGCGCGGGAAATCGCCAGTCGCGTCGCCGTGATGGGGCATGGCGAGATCGTGTTCGACGGCGCGCTCGATGCGTTTCTCGGGCGCGACGACGTGATGCGCGAGTGGCTCGGCGTCGGTTGAGCGGCGTGGCCGCAATCGCGGGTTGAGTGCGCCGCCGCATGAGGTGCGGCATACGTTTCGAGCACCTGATGATTGACGTGATCTTCGCCGGCACGGTTCGAGGCGCCGATCCGCGTTCGCGACGGCGTTTGAACCGTTCATCGCGACCTGCCGCACAGGCCCCGTGTATGGGGCTTTCCATCGATTCGCTCGTGCGATTCAAACGATTGATCGTTTGGTGAGCGTCCTCCAGAAATCTTGTCGGCAACGCGCGGACAAATAAAGACAATCGAGTCAGCGGCGCGCAACGGCGAAGCGATGTTCGAAGCCTGTGCAGGGCTCGTACACGCGACTTCCGCCCGAGTTCATGAATGCGCCGAACCCCGCCGCGTTAGACGCGCAAAAGACGCGCCGCGGCTTCAGGAGGAGACATGATGAAACGGCAGGTGGCGTTGAGTGTCGAGCGCGTCGGAGCGAACATCGAGGCGCGCGTTGAAGTGCATCTGGGTCCGTTGGATCGAGCCGGGCATGCCAGGCATTCCCGGCGTTCCTGGAGTTCGCGGTTCGGCGCGGGCGCGGCGCTACTGGCCGCCGCCTTGCTGATGTCCGCATGCGCGGATGCTAGCTCGACCGCGGACTCGATGCCGGCCGATGCCGCATCGAAGGCACAACAACGCGCGGCGAGCGCACCGGGCAATCAGGATCGCGAAGCAGAGGCGAACGTGACCGCGAACGCATCGCCCGGTACGACACCCGCATCACGTCCCACGCTCGAACGCGACAAGGCGAGGCAACGGGCTGCCGAGCAACAGATCGCCGCGCGCGTGCCCTCGGCGAGCGGCATGCACGAAACGCGCAGCCGCGTGCTGACGCTGCGCGATTCCGGCATCGACGGTTCGCTCATGTTCGTGCGCGACGTCGATTTTCGGGTGACGGGCGAGATCGGTTTCATGATTCACGACATGGCCGCGACGCTGACGCCGACACGCCCCGGTCAGCCGATCGTCTTCGACGACCCGACCAGCGCGACGATCCACGTGCACCGTGGCGACGTCACGCTCGACAGCGCGAAGCTCACCGCGATTTTCGATCGCTATCTGTTCCAGTATCAGGGCTCGCCGCTGCGCAATATGCGCGTCGTGCCGCAGGACGGCGGCAATCTGCGCATCACGGGCGAGATGCATCGCGACACGTGGGTGCCGATCGCGCTGACCGGCTCGCTGTCGATGCGCAATCCTGACGAACTCGTGTTTCATCCCGATCACGTCGAAGTGGCGGGCATCGGCGCGGACAAACTGATGCAGGCCGCGCACGTGCGGATGGCCGATCTGCTCAAGGTCAACACGCCGATCGCGCGGCTCGATGGCGACGACGTCGTCATGCAGGTCGCGAAACTGACGCCGCCGCCCGCGCTGCGCATGACGATCACGCAGATTCAAACGAGCGCGTCGGGCGTGCGCTTCACGCTCGACGACGGCACCGTGCCGAGCATCGCATGGCCCGCGACGATGCCCGCGCATGGTCTGCTCGTGCAGGGCGGCGACGTGAAGTTCATGCGCTCGATGCCGATGAATATCGACATGGCGATCACGCCGCTTGCATCGACTGGGTCGAACGGATCGAATGCAGCGAATGCAGCGAACGTCGCGGCCGATGCCGCGCCGTTCGTGCTCGATCTGTACCACTACCGCGAGCAGATGGCCGCCGGCTATTTCACGTTCGACGAAGCGGGCGCGCTCGACGTGCATCTGCCGTCGTATCCGACGCTCGCGAGCGCGTCGAAGACCGGGTCGTCGCCATCGCCGCAATCGCCGCAAACCGGCAGCGCGAGCGCACGCTATAACGACAGCCTGCTGCGCACGCAGCAGGCCTCGCTCGCGCAGGCCCGCGCGATCTGGCAATACGTGCCGCAGAATTTACGCATCGCATCGGCGGCGCATGCGACTCCGCTCGCCACGCGCGTCGCGTTCAAGCGCCGGAGTCTCGCGGCGCCGGCTTCGTTGTCTGCTTCAGCACTCGGCGACGAACGCCATTCGTCGGGGCCCGCGCCGCTGATTCACGTGCAGAACGTCGACTTCTACGTAGCAGGGCGCATCGGCTTTCACGTGCGCTCGCTCGATGCGCAGATGGTGCCGAAAAAGCCCGGAGAGCCCGTCGATTTCGACGATCCCGATCAGTACGACATTCATATCATCGGCGGCGAGGTCGTCGAACCGTGGCCCGCAATGGCCGCGCTCTTCAACGACTATCTGCTCGACTATGCGCCGCGCTCGCTCAACGATCTGCAACTGAAGCCGGTCGACGGCCAGCTCGAAGTGACGGGCGGCATCAAGCTATGGAATCATTTTCCCGGCGTATGGCTGCCGACCACGATGAGCGGCACGATCAGCGCGGCGGACGAACGGCATCTGGTCTATCGTCCCGCCGAGGTGAAAGTGCTCGGCGTGCCGCAAGCGGGTCTGCTGCGCGCGCTCGATATTCCGCTCGCGTCGTTGACGCCGTTCACGCGCAAGGGCGTCGCGCTCAAGGGCAACGAGCTCGTGTTCGACCAGTACACGGTGTTTCCGCCGCCCGCGCTGATCTCGCGGCTCGCGAGCGCGACCGTTACCGAGGCCGGGCTCGTGCTGAAGTTCAGGCGCGACAGCGCGGCCGTTGCGAAGCCGCCGGCCGGCGCGGGGCATAGCTTCGTATGGATCGAGGCCGGCGACGTGAAGATGTTCAACTCGCTCGTCACGAATACGCGCACCTATATCGAGGACAGTTCGAACTCCGGCGCAATGAAGTTCGACCTGTATGGCTACCGTCGCGACGTCTCGAAGGGGACGGTGCGCATGGACGAGGACGGCACGCTGCGCGTCGATCTTGCCGCGAGAAAAGCGGGGCAGTGAGCGGCGTACGGGAGCGCGATGCGAATCGCGCTGCACGGTGCCATCAAAGCACCGCGCAGCATAATTAATCAAGCATCCTTATTGATAATCCAATCGTGCGCCGGGTCGTTGTGGAAATGCCAGGTGCGCTGGCTGCCGGCCATCACGTTCAGATAATACGAGTCGTACCCATACGGCACGACGACCGGATGATAGCCGCGCGGCACCATCACGACGTCGTGATTCTCGACGGCCATCGATTCGTCGATATCGCGCGAATCGGTGTAGACGCGCTGAAACGCGAAGCCTTGCGGCGGATCGAGCCGGTGATAGTAAGTCTCTTCGAGCGAACTCTCGTGAGGGATGTTGTCGGTGTCGTGCTTGTGCGGCGGATAGCTCGACGCATGGCCGCCCGGCGTTCTCACTTCGACGACGAGCAGCGATTCGGCAGGCTCGGTCTGCGGAAGAATATCGCAGACGTAGCGCGTATTGAGCGACCTGCCGCGTGTCGAGAGCTTCATCGAGGCGGGCTCGATGAGCCGCGCGGGGTACTCGCCCGTGGCCGGCGCGCTTGCGATGCCGATCTCCGCATCGCGGTTCGCGCGCACGGTCGCTCGCACGTTCGGCGGCAGATAGACCGCATACGGCGCGGCGTCTTCGAACACGCTGTCGCGCGAACCAAGCGAGGTCCACTTCGCGTTGGGCGTTTCGATATCGACAGCCCCGGTCAGCACGACGATGCATACCTCGCGCGACGGCTCGAATACGTGCACGACTTCGCTCGTGCCGAGCCGGTACGCAGCGAATCCGACATAACGCCAGCAGGCCGACTGCGGCGTGACTCGCGCGATCGTTTGGCCCTCGCGCTGTGCCTTCACCAATAAACTCATGCTGCCTCCTTGCCTATGCCGTCGAGCGTATCGAGCGGTGCATCGGCGAGCGTGCGCAAAGTCCGATAACCCTTCTGGGCATATTCGAACGACGGCGCGACCACCGGGTCCTGTTCCGCTTCGACGACGAGCCAGCCGCGATAACCATGCCGCTTCAGCCGGCCGATGATGCCGGCAAAATCCACGGCCCCGTCGCCCGGCACCGTGAACGCGCCTGCGATTACCGCATCGAGAAAACTCCAGTTGCGATTGCGCGCGAGCTTCATGACCGCGGGCCGCACGTCCTTGCAATGCACGTGGCACACGCGCGCGATGTGCTGGTCGAGCACCGCGAGCGGATCGCCGCCCGCGAACGTGATGTGACCCGCGTCGAACAGCAGGCCGACCGCATCGCTCGTGCGTGCCATCAGTTGATCGACGTCGGCCGGCGTCTCGACATAGGCGCCCATATGATGATGGTACGCAAGCCGCACGCCATGGCTCAACGTATAGCGCGCGAATTCGTCGACCCGTGCTGTGTAGTCGGACCATTGCGCGTCGCTGAAAAAACGCGGCCGTTGATACAGCGGCCGCGCCGCGCCCTGAATCGAATCGGCGACTTCGCCATACACCATCACCGTCGCGCCGTTTTGCGCGAGCAGTTCGAGATGCGGACCGACGGCGGCGATTTCCTCGGCGACACTGCGCTTCGCCAGTTCTCCGGAATACCAGCCGGAAACGAGCGCGAGGTCGTAGCGCGCGAGTAGCGTCTTCAACGCCTGCGGCTCGCGCGGAAACTTGTTGCCGAGTTCGAAACCTTCATAACCGATCTGGCGGCCCTCGGTCAGCGCGACTTCAAGCGGCGTTTCGCCGCCGAGCGAGGGCAGGTCGTCGTTCATCCACGAGAGCGGGTTGATGCCGATACGTACGTCGAAAGCAGTCATGCGGGCGTCCTCATTCGTGAGCGTGGCGAGCGTCGTGCGGCAGGGATGCGGGCGGCTCGGCGCGCGCGGCAAGCTGCGCGTCGTATTTCGCGCGCGCGACGCGCACCGCCTCGCGCGGCGAGACTTCGGGCACCGCGACTTCCCACCACCAGCCGCCGTCGCCGGTGGTGCGGGCCGGATCGGTGTCGATACTGATGACGTACGTGCGCGTGGCCGCGCGGGCGCGCCGCAGCGCCGCTTCGAGTTCGGCAAGATGGCCCACGTGCTCGGCCTCGGCGCCGAGCGCGCGCGCATGCGCGGCGAAGTCGATGCGTGGCGCGCCGGCTGCGCCCTGCAAGCTGTCCGCGAGCAGATTGTTGAACGGCGCGCCGCCGCAGGCTTGCTGCAAGCGGTTGATGCAGCCGAAGCCGCGATTGTCGAGCACGATGACGATCAGCTTCGCGTCGAGCATCACCGAGGTTGCGATCTCGCTGTTGAGCATCAGATAACTGCCGTCGCCGAGCATCACGATCACCTCGCGCTCGGGCCGCGCGAGCTTCACGCCGAGTCCGCCCGCGATCTCGTAGCCCATGCACGAATAGCCGTATTCGACGTGATACGCGCCGGGCCGGCCCGCGCGCCACAGCTTGTGCAATTCGGCGGGCAGCGTGCCGGCCGCGCACACGACGATGTCGTCGTTCGCCGAATGCGTGCTCGAACGCTGCACCGCGCCGATCACGTCGCCCTCGTAGGGCAGCACGGCGTCGCGTTGCGGCGCATGCGTGAGCGTGTGCACGGTGTCGCGCCAGCTTGCCACGAGTTTGTGCGCACGCGCGGTCCATGCGCGCTCCGCGTGCCAGCCGTGCAGCGATTCGCCGAGCGCATCGAGCGCGAGCCGCGCATCGGCCTCGACGACGAGCGCGCGATGCTTGAGGCCGTCGAACGCATTGGCGTTGATCGCGATCACGTCGGCTTGCGTGAACAGCGTATTCGAGCCGGTCGTGAAGTCTTGCAGACGCGTGCCGACCGCGAGCACGCAGTCGGCATCGTGCGCGAGCGCGTTGGCGGCCGGCGAGCCGGTCACGCCGAGCGCGCCCGTGTTCAGCGGATCGTTCCACGCGAGCGCGCTCTTGCCGGCCTGCGTTTCGGCGACCGGTATGCCGTGCGCGCTCGCGAAGCGCTGCAGCGCGTCGGCCGCGCGGCCGTACAGCACGCCGCCGCCCGCGACGATCAGCGGATGCTTTGCCTGCCGCAAACGCGCGCACGCCGCCTCGATCTCGTCGATTCGCGGCGCGGGCGCATGAAAGCGGATCACGCGCGGTGCGAAGAAGTCCGCCGGAAAATCCCACGCCTGCGCCTGCACGTCCTGCGGCAAGGCGAGCGTGACGGGGCCGCACAACGCGGCGTCGGTCAGCACGCGTATCGCGCGCGGCAAGGCGCTCAGCAATTGCGCCGGATGCACGATGCGATCGAAGTAGCGCGACAGCGGCTTGAACGCATCGTTGGCGGAGACGCCGCCGTCGGCGCAATCTTCGAGCTGCTGCAACACCGGGTCGGGCGCGCGCGAGACGAAGATGTCGCCGGGCAACAGCAGCACCGGCAGGCGGTTCACGTGCGCGAGCGCGGCGGCGGTCAGCAGATTCGTCGCGCCCGGGCCGATCGAGGTCGTGACCGCCATCATGCGGCGGCGGAAATGCGCCTTCGCATAGGCGATCGCGCTATGTGCCATCGCCTGCTCGTTATGCGCGCGCAGCGTCGGCAATTCGTCGCGATGCTGGTACAGCGCCTCGCCGATGCCCGCGACGTTGCCGTGGCCGAAGATCGCGAACACGCCGCCGAACAGCGGCTCGGTGCCGCTGCCGTCTTCGCTGGCGACGCGTTGCGCGGCGAGATAGCGCACCAGCGCCTGGGCCATCGTCAGGCGCAGCGTGGCGCCGGCATTCGCGTGCGCCTGTGCTTGCTTCTGTGTTTGCGCGGCGCTGCTCGCTGATAAGGCGTCGTCCTGCATGATGCGTTCGTTCATGCGGCCTGCTCCTGATGAACCTGATGCGGCGTGCCCTGGGCGGCTCGCCAGGCGGCGATCAGCGTTTCGAACGTATGGCGCACGCGCGCGATCAGTTCGTCATCGCCGATTTCTCCGGCCAGCCACGCCTGACTCGGGTCGTGAAAGATCGTGCGGCCGACCGTAAAGCCGCGGCACGTCGCCGACCGCGCGGCCGCGCGAAAGCCCTCGCTCAACTGCTCGACGGCCGCCGACAAACCGAGCAGCACGACGCCACGGCAATACGGGTCACGCTCGGCGATCAGCGCATCGATGGCATGCCATTGCGCGGCGTCCATCGGTTCGAGCTTCCACCACTCGGGATAGATGCCGAGGTTGTAGAGACGCTTGAGCGCGCGATACACGATGTCGGGCCCTTGCGGCAGCGACGCGTGCTTCGGCGGAATCACCTCGAGCAGCAGTTCATGGCCGCTCGCCTGGGTCGCATCGTAAAGCGCGCGCAATTGCGCTTCCTGTTCGAGGCGCTGCTCGATCGGTTCGTCGGGATGAAACTGCACGAGGCACTTCGCAACGTGCTCCTTCGGCCACGCGAGCAGCGTCGTGCCGATCGAGCGGCCCTGATCGAACACGAGCGGCACCGAACCCGGCAGCTCGACCGGGCGGCCGATCCACCAGCCGCGGCCGGTCGCGGCATTGAGCGCGTCCTGACCGTAGCGGTCGTCGATCAGCACGCCGATGCGGCCTTGCAGATGCAGCGCGTGTTCGGTCTGCGCGACCGCTTCGACGAACAGGTTCTTCAGATGCGCAACGCGCGCTTCGTCGGCGCCGGTTTGCTGCGCCAGTTCGAAAAACTGATTGCGATGATCGAACGCGAAGCCGAGCACTTCATGCCAGGGTTTGCGTGCCGGCGATACGCGATGCAGGCGCGCGAGCTTCGCGTCGCGGTCGGGCCGGCGCATCCGTTGCGGATCGGCTTGTGCTTCGCCAAGGAAGTAGTCGAGTTCGGCGGGCGTCGGCATGGCCGGGGCACAGCCGTGCCGCGAGACCACCAGCGCGCCGCTCGCGTTCGCGGCGCGCGCGCAGGCGTCGAGCGGCCGGTCGCGCAGCCAGCCGGACAGAAAGCCCGACGCGAATGCATCGCCCGCGCCGAGCACGTTCAGCACCTCGACTTCGACGCCGCCGTGAACCGGCATCTCGTCGAGCGAAGCCGGCACGTTGCCGTCGATGATCTGGCAGCCGAGCGGCCCGCGCTTGAGCACGAGCGTGGCCGGCGTGACCGCGCGCACCATCGCGAGCGCGTCGATCAGTTCGCTCTTGCCGCCGGCGATGCGGAATTCTTCCTCGGTGCCGATCACGAGATCGAACAGCGGCAGAATGCGCTGCAAATGCGCGGTGACGCCTTCGCTCGCGACGAAACGCGTCTCGCCGTCGGCCTTGCCGGTGAGTCCCCACAGCACCGGACGATAGTCGATGTCGAGCACCGTGCGCACCTGGTTGCGGCGCGCGTAGTCGAGCGCGCGGCGGCTCGCGCGGTTCACCTGCTCCGTCGAGAAGTGCGTGCCGGTAATCAGCAGCGCTTTCGACGAGGCGATAAAGGCCTCGTCGAAATCGGCCGCGTCGATTGCCATATCGGCGCAGTCGTCGCGGTAGAAGATCAGCGGGAACGTGTCGCGGTCCTTGAGGCCGAGCAGCACGAGCGCGGTCAGCCGCTGGCGATCGACGCGCACGCGGCTCACGTCGCAGCCTTCATTCGCGAGCGTTTCGGTGAGAAAGCGGCCCATGTGATCGTCGCCGACGCGCGCGAGCATCGCCGCATCGAGTCCGAGCCGCGCGCAGCCGAAGGCGATATTCGCCGACGAGCCGCCGAGATACTTCGCGAAGCTCGATACGTCTTCGAGCCGCGCGCCGACCTGCTGCGCGTACAGATCGACGGCGAGGCGGCCGAGGCAGATGATGTCGCGCGCGCGTCCCGGCGCGAAGCGGCTGCCGCGCGCGGTGCCCGCATCGGTATCCGAACCCGGCGCGGGCGCTCGCGATATGCTGGAATGGTTCATGAAGAATCCTGAATAACTGGGCGCGGTCGAAGGCCACGCGGGTTAGGCGGACGACGCGCGATCCGCGCAAAGCTCAGATGGTCGCGCCTTCGAGTTCGCCCATCATTTTCTGCATCTCGGCGCCGCCGGCCATCATGTCGAGCACCTGGTCCTTGCTGATCGTTTCCTTCGTGAACGTGCCGAGCGATCTGCCGCGATTGAGCAGCGTGAACGAATCGCCGATCGGATAGGCGTGATGCACGTTGTGCGTGATGAAAATCACCGAGATGCCCTTGGCGCGCGCCTTGTGAATCAGCTTCAGCACGTTGAAGCTCTGCTTCACGCCGAGCGCGGCGGTCGGTTCGTCGAGAATCAGCACGCGCGCGCCGAAGTGGATTGCGCGCGCGATCGCGAGACATTGCCGCTCGCCGCCCGACATCGTGCCGATCGGCTGATGCGGGTCGCGCACGTTGATGCCCATTTCGGCGAGCTTGTCGCGCGCGGTGCTCGCGCAGGTGTCGAGGTCCATCACGTTCAGGAAGCCGAATAGTTTCCTGTTCGGCTCGCGGCCCATGAAGAAGTTGCGCGCGACCGACAGCAGCGGCACCAGCGCGAGGTCCTGATAGACGGTCGCGATGCCGAGATCGAGCGCGTCTTTCGGCGAGGTGAAGTGCACCGGCTTGCCGTCCACCAGATAGGTGCCCGCGCTCGGCTGATGGACGCCCGCGAGCGTCTTGATCAGCGTCGATTTGCCGGCGCCGTTGTCGCCGAGCAGGCAGTGCACCTCGCCGCGTTTGAGGCGCAGCGTGATGTCGTTCAGCGCGATGATGTTGCCGAAATAGCGGCTGACGTTTTCGAGCGCGAGGATGGTGTCGTCCGCGTTCTGTTCGAGGTCGGTCATCATGAACTCCTTGCCGGGCGCGTTAGCGCGATGCGGCGACGCGGCCGCGTACGTAGTGATTGAACAGCACGGCGAACAGCAGCATCACGCCGAGGAACACGCGGAACCAGTCCGAGTCGACATTGGTGTAGGTGATGCCGATCTGCACCACGCCGAAAATCAGCGCGCCGAAGCAGGCGCCGACCACCGAGCCGTAGCCGCCCGTGAGCAATGTGCCGCCGATCACGGCCGCGATGATCGCCTCGAATTCGGCCTGCAAACCGCGGTCGGCGGCGGCCGAACCGATATCGCACACCTGTAGCACCGCATACAGGGCCGAGCAGAACGCGGTCAGCACGAACAGCGAGATCTTCACGCGGCGCACCGGCACGCCGACGTTCTTGGCTGCGTTGGCGTCGCCGCCGACCGCGAAGATCCAGTTGCCGAAGCGCGTTTTCGCGAGCGTGAATGCGCAGACCACGGCCAGCGCGAGCCACCACAGCAGGACCTTGGGTATGCCCGGCACGAGCGGCGTGCCGTTGTCGAGCATCTTCACGAGGCCGAGATGGCCGAGCGAGACGAACAGCCCTTTGAAGGCGACGCCCTGGAAGAACGTGTGCGCGAACCAGTCCTCGCGCGCGACGTCGCCGACGCCGGAGATGATCGTGCGGTCGGCGAACATCACCGAGAGCGCGAGCGTGAGGCCGCGCAGAATGAACAGGAACGCGAGCGTGACGATGAACGACGGCAGCCGCGTGCGCATCACGAGGTAGCCGTTGAGCGCGCCGAGCAGCATCGAGCCGGCGAACGCGAACAGGATCGCGAGCCAGATCGGCCAGTGGAAGTACATGGTCGGCAGCGCGACCATCATGCCGGCAAAGCCGATCATCGAGCCGATCGACAGGTCGAACTCGCCGGCGATCATCAGCATGCACGCGCCGACCGAGATCAGGCCG
Organism: Paraburkholderia sp. Ac-20336; assembly: GCF_017105025.1. Classification (NCBI taxonomy): domain Bacteria; kingdom Pseudomonadati; phylum Pseudomonadota; class Betaproteobacteria; order Burkholderiales; family Burkholderiaceae; genus Paraburkholderia; species Paraburkholderia sp. Ac-20336. The sequence continues at coordinate 11,551 of NZ_JAAGPS010000082.1, forward strand.
AGATAGGCCGCGACCTGCGACCAGTTCATGATGCCGTCGAGGTTGAACATCCCCGAGTTGCCGGCCGCGAGGCCGAACACGAGGAACACCATCACGGTGCCGGCCAGTGCCGCGAATTCGGGGCGGTTCAGCAGGTGCCGGAACCACGATTCCTCGCGCACGCGTTCGTCCGGCGCGGTGGCCGACGTGGCTGCTGAGGTGGCCCCTGAGGTGGCCGCTGATGCAGCCGGGTCCTGCGGATCGGACGCGGGCGGCTTGCGGTGATTAGGATGGAAAAGATCGGCGACACCCATTGAAGCTCTCCTTGATACGCCGGCAAGCCGATCGACGCGGCACCGCGGGCGTTGGAACTGATGAATTCAACCGTGGGCCGCCGGCGCGGCGGCCTGCTCAGGCGCTGCGTTGCCGCGCAGTCAGCGATATTGCCCCGCGTATTTGAGTACCTTGTCGACGTTGGCCTTCGTGATGAAGCCCGGACCCGAGCCGATATTGCGCGGCCCATACGACGGCGCGAGCCCGTAGGTGTCGAGCCGCTCCTTGAACTTCGGATTCGCCTGCAGAATCTCGCGGATCTTCACCGGATCGGTCGTCTGGTTCTTCTTCGCGATCGCGAGCACGGCAACCGGGATATAGCCCTGCAAATACGGCTGCTGGTCGATCGCGAACTGGATCGTGCCGTTCTGGATGCCCTTCGCGATGTCGCTGTCGAAGTCGAACGTGGCGAACCAGAGCTTGCCGGCAAGGCCCATCTGTTGCAGCGCCTTCAAGGTCGGATCGGCCGACAGCGGGCCGAGCGCGAGCACCGCCTGGGTGTCCGGATGATTGCGCAGGAACGCGCTGACTTTGGACTGCACGCCGGTCGGGTCCTGGCCCGCGTCGAGCGTCGAGGTCTTGACGTCGGCGCCGATCGCCTCGGCGAAACCGCGGCAGCGTTCGAACGAAGCCGGGTTCGTCGCATAGTGGTTCACGCACAGGAACGACTTGATGCCGGCGGCCTTGGCCTTTTCGCCCGCCGCCTTGCCGGCCGCGTATTCGGGCTGGCCGACGTGCATGAGCGCGCCGAGCTTGGCGCTCTGTTCTTCGGTACCCGAATTGATCGTGACGAGCGGAATGTGCTTTTCGGTGACTTTCGCAATCGAGCTCTTCAGCACGTCGAAGTCGGCGATCGAGACGATCACGCCGTCGTAGTTGCGCGCGGCCGCCTGTTCGACGAGACGGGCCATGTCGGCAATGTCGCCGTTCGGCGGATTGCGGTAGTCGGTCTGAACGTTGAAGTCCTCGTCGGCCTGTTTGATCGCGTTCTTGATCGTGTTCCACCACGAATCCGAATCGGGCGCATGGCTGATCAGCACGAAGTGAGCGTCCGCCGCGCGGGCTGCCGTCGCCGCGCCGAATCCCGTTGCCAATGCCAATGCCAACGCCGTCGCCAGAATCCTGAGCGCCGCCTTGCCTTTGCCAAGTCTCATGGTCTCCACCTTTCTCGATCTGTCGTTTGTCATTGAAGGCGCGCCTCGCGGATGGTTGCCCATTTCCGTGTCAATCCGCACAACAGGGCCGAAGCGGCACCGCTCAGGACCAAGAGTAGGCCATCTTTCGATGTCTTGCAAAGAAAATTTCACGAAAAATAAAAATGGAAAATATGTTCCATTTGCTTGGGGCGCTGCCTATAATCGGCAGCGTCGGAAGCACGAGCGGCAGGCCGCGAGTGCTTCTGCCGCATAGCAAAAAACACTCGAGGGGCAGACATGGCGGAACCGAACACCGAAGAAACGTTGCCGGGCGTCGAGGATTTGATGCGGCGCATCGCGGACAACTACGAGACGCTGCCGCGTCAGTTGAAGAGCGTCGCGACCTATATCGAGCAGCATCGTTCGAGCGTGATGATGGACCGCACGAGCGACATCGCCGCGAGCTGCGGCGTGCATCCGTCGGCGGTCGTGCGCTTTGCGCAGCGCTTCGGCTTTTCCGGCTTCTCCGATCTGCAGGCGGTGTTTCGTCAGGCTTATGCGGAGCAGGGCGTGTCGTCGCCGAGCTATCAGCAGCGCATTCGCCGGCTGATCGACGAGAAGCCCGGCACCTTGTCGGGCGGCTCGGTCGCGCGCGAGTTCATCGCGGCGTCGCGCGGCGGCCTCGAAGAACTCGAGGCGGGCCTCGACGACAAGCAGTTCGACGCCGCCGTGAAAATGCTGCAGCAGGCCGACAACATCTACGTGGTCGGCGTGCGGCGCTCGTTTCCGGTCGCGAGCTACATCGTCTACGCGTTGCAGCACACGCCCAAGCGCGTGCATCTCGTGTCGGGCTTCGGCGGCATGTACCGCGAGCAGATTCGCAGCGTGAAGAAGGGCGACGTCGTGATCGCGATCAGCTTCGCGCCATATGGCAAGGAAACGCAGTACTGCCTGCGCGTCGCGCATCATCTTCAGGCGAAGACGCTCGTCATTACGGATAGCCAACTATCGCCGCTCGCGCGCTACGCGAGCACGCTGTTGTATGTGAAAGAGGGCAGCGCGTTCGCGTTTCGCTCGCTGACCAGCACGATCTGCCTGTGCCAGGCGTTGTTCATTGCGCTCGCGTACAAGCTCGAACTGAACGTTGAAGAATCCCACGATCCTGGAGGCTACGATGACTGACGCGGTAAACACGATCGACGTCGCACTGTTCGGCGCGGGGCGCATCGGCAGGATTCATGCGGCTAACCTTGCGCGGCAGCCCGGCGTGCGGCTCAAGTACGTGGTCGACGTGAATCGCGAGGCCGCCGGGGCGCTGGCCGAGCAGCACGGCGCGCGGGTTGCCGATATCGACGGCGCGCTCGGCGACGCGTCGATCGGCGCGTCCGTGATCTGTTCGAGCACCGACACGCATGCGGACCTGATCGTGAAGTCGGCGGCGCAGAGCAAGCACGTGTTCTGCGAGAAACCGGTCGATCTCGCGCTCGAGCGCGCGCGCCTGTGCGCGCAAGCGGTGGAGCGCGCGGGCGTGGTGTGCATGATCGGTTTTCAGCGCCGTTTCGATCCGACGTTCGCGTCGCTGAAAGCGCGCCTCGACGCGGGCGAGATCGGCACGCCGGAAATGCTCGTCGTCACGAGCCGCGATCCGGGCGCGCCGCCGCTCGAATACATCCGGCACTCGGGCGGCATCTTCAAGGACATGCTGATTCACGACTTCGATATCTTCCGCTGGATTCTCGACGACGAAGCCGACACGCTGCACGCCACCGGCAGCTGCCTTGGCGATCCGGCGATTGCCGAGGCGGGCGACATCGATTCGACGGCGGTCACGATCCGCACGAAGCGCGGCCGGCTGTGCCAGATCAACACCGCGCGCCGTGCCGCTTACGGCTACGACCAGCGCTTCGAAGTGCTCGGCAGCGGCGGCATGCTGCAAGCCGGCAACGTGCGGCCGACCGAAGTCACCGCGTACTCGAAAACCGAGGTGTCGACCGACGTGCCCGAGGCGTTCTTTCTCGAACGCTATCGTGCGGCCTACGCGCTCGAAATCGCGCATTTCTTCGATGGGGTCAGGCATGGCAAGCCGGTGCGCACGACCGTCGCCGATGGTCTGAAAGCGCTCGAACTCGCCGAAGCGGCGACGCGTTCGTGGCGCGAAGGCCGCGCGATCCAACTCGGCGAGGTGGCGTGATGAAGCCGGCTACGCAGCAGGTGCGCCTCGGCGTGGTGGGCCTTGGGCGGCTCGGCAAGCGGCACGCCGAAAATCTCGCGTATCGCGTGCCGGGCGCCATGCTCGCGGCCGCCTGCAGTCCGTTGGAAGACGAACTCGCATGGGCTCGCGATGCACTGCCCGAGCCGCGTCTTTACACCGATTACGCAGACCTGCTCGCCGATCCGCAGGTCGATGCGGTGTGGCTCGTCACGCCGTCGTCGCTGCACGCGCAGCAGATCGTCGACGCCTTGCAGGCTGGCAAGCACGTGTTCTGCGAAAAGCCGCTGTCGCTCGACGTGGCCGAATGCGAGCGCGTGCTGGCGGTCGCGGCGCGCTATCCGCACTTGCAGGCGACGATCGGCTTCATGCGGCGCTTCGATCCGAGCTACAAGGACGCGTTCGACAGGATCGCGATGGGCCAGATCGGCCGGCCGTTTCTCGTGCGCTCGCAGACCACCGACAAAAACGATACCGACGGTTTCTTCGTGCGCTTCGCGGCGACCTCGGGCGGCATCTTTCTCGACTGCACCGTGCACGACATCGACGTCGCGCGCTGGCTGCTCGGCAAGCCGCGTGCGACGCGCGTGTTCGCGGCGGGGGCCGTTGCGTTGCACGAAGGCTTGCGTGAATTCGGCGACGTCGACAACGGCGTCGCGATCTGCGAATTCGAGGGCGGCAAGCTCGCGATGTTCTACGCGTCGCGCACGCAGGCGCACGGCAACGACACGCATAGCGAAGTGATCGGCACGGCGGGCGCGCTCGCGATCGGCCGCAATCCGCGCGCGAATCGCGTCGAGATTTATGACGCGAGCGGGGTTCGCAACGAATGCACGCCGAACTTTTTCGACCGTTTCGAGGATGCATTTCTGCACGAGGCACGCGCGTTCGTTGCGGCGGTGCAGGGCGGGGTGGCTCAACCCGAGTCGGCGCAGGCGGGGGCGACGCTGGCCGATGCGCTCGAAGCGACGCGGATTGGCATGGCGCTGCGCGAGTCGCTGCAAAGCGGGCAGGCGGTGATGCTGTAGCGGCGCGGGTTGCCGCTCGGGGGCCGGTGAGGCGGGGGAAACCTTGGGGGCGAACCTTGGGGGGAGGCGAGACGAGGCGGGGCGGATCGTGTCGAGGCGGTGACACGCACCGTCGCAGGCCCGGGCGGCGAAACACCGCCTGCTGTAGAATTTGGCCCTCTGTCCGGCGTCGCGAGCGACGCCCTCGTCCCGAAGGTCATCGTCGATGCAAATTCAGATTCACAAGGAAGTCGATGCGCGCGGGCTCATGTGCCCGCTGCCCATCCTGCGCGCCAAGAAGGCGCTCGCCGACATGGAAAGCGGCCAGATTCTCAAGGTGCTCGCCACCGATCCCGGCTCGCAGCGCGATTTTGCCGCGTTCGCGAAGCAGACCGGCAACGAGATTGTCGAAAGCTCGGCGCAAGACAAGGTGTTCACGTTTCTGATGCGGCGGCGCTAGGCAGTCAAACCCGCCAGAACCCGGCACTCGGCCAAACCCGCCGCGCGAGGCGGTACGCAAGAAGCAGAAAAGGCGCTGTGCCCGCGAATGCGGGGCACAGCGCCTTTTCGTTTTGAGCGCACCGAGCGCACCCGAGGGCACGCTCAGCGGTGTGGCGCGCGTTGCGTTGAATGGCCCCGCGGCCCGCAGGCCGCGAAGCGAATCCGTCAGCCTTCCAGCACCGGCGAACGCGTGCGCAGATACTGCTCGAAATCGGCGGCCACTTCCGGGTGACGCAGCGCGAACTCGACCGTCGCCTTCAGATAACCGAGCTTGCTGCCGCAGTCGAAACGCGTGCCGTGATACTTGTACGCGAGCACCTGTTCGTCGGCGAGCAGCGACTGGATCGCGTCCGTCAACTGCAATTCGCCACCCGCGCCGGGCTTGATCGAGCGCAGATGATTGAAGATGCGCGGCTTGAGCACATAGCGGCCGACCACGCCGAGGTTCGACGGCGCCACGCTCGGCTCCGGCTTTTCGACGATGCCTGACATCTTGATGATCGAATCTTCCCACTCCTTGCCGTCGACGATACCGTACGACTTCGTGTCTTGCGGCGGGATCTCTTCGACGCCGATCACCGAGCTGTGATAGTGATCGAACACCTCGATCATCTGCGTCATCACGGGCGGCGTGCCGTACAGCAGGTCGTCCGCGAGAATCACGGCGAACGGGTTTTCGCCGACCAGCTTTTCTGCGCACAGCACCGCGTGGCCGAGGCCGAGCGCTTCGGCCTGGCGCACGTAGAAGCAGTCGACATGGCTCGGCTTGATGCTGCGCACGAGTTCGAGCAGCTTGTCCTTGCCGCGCGCCTCGAGTTCGGCCTCGATTTCATAGGACTTGTCGAAATGGTCCTCGATCGCCCGCTTGCTGCGGCCCGTGACGAAGATCATTTCGGTGATGCCGGCTGCCATCGCTTCCTCGACTGCGTACTGAATCAGCGGCTTGTCGACGATCGGCAGCATTTCTTTCGGGCTTGCCTTCGTGGCAGGGAGGAATCGGGTGCCAAGACCGGCTACCGGAAATACCGCCTTTGTAACTTTTAGCATGTGATTACCCTGAGTCCTCTGGTTTAAGGCCTTGCCCACCGCGGCGGCGGTGGGGCAAGACGTGTCGATCAGACCGGCAAGCGATCCAGTTGCGCTTTCAGCTTGCCGACGGTAGCTTCGAAATCGGCGAGACGTTTTTGTTCCTGTTCAACGACCGCCGGCGGCGCCTTGGCAACGAAAGCCTGATTCTGCAGCTTGCCGTTGCATTTGGCGATTTCGGCGGTGAGACGCGCGATCTCTTTCGACAGGCGTTCCCGCTCGACGGCCACGTCGATTTCGACCTTCAAGACGAGCTTGTCGCTTCCTACGATAGCAATCGGCGCGCCATCCGCCTGCGCATCGAGCGTAGCCTCGTCGGCGATGATCTGCACTTCGGACAAACGCGCCAATGCCTGGGCGTATGGCGCGAAAGTGCGAAGCCGCTCCGCGTTGCCGGTGGCGAGCAACGGCACCTTCACGGCCGGCGACAGGTTCATCTCGCCACGCAGATTCCGGCACGCGTCGATCACAGCCTTGAGGTCGGCGGCCCAGCGCTCCGCGTCTTCGTCGAGCTTGGCGGGCTCGGCGATGGGGTACGGCTGCACCATGATGGACGCTTCGCCTTCGGCCTTGCCCTCGGGGTAGCGTGCCGCGAGCGGCGCCACTTTCTGCCACAGCGCTTCGGTAATGAACGGAATCACCGGATGCGCGAGGCGCAGCACCGTTTCGAGCACCCGCAACAGCGTGCGGCGCGTGGCGCGCTGCTGGTTCAGCTGTCCCGTCTGGATCTGGACCTTTGCAAGTTCGAGATACCAGTCACAGTATTCGTCCCATACGAACTTGTATAGGGCATTGGCGACATTGTCGAAGCGATAGTCGGCAAAACCCTTGGCGACTTCGGCTTCCACGCGTTGCAGCAGCGACACGATCCAGCGGTCGGCCGGCGAGAAATGCAGATGGCCTTCCGGCCCGCATTCGCCGCATTGCGCCGGCTGGCCGAAACCGCAGTCGTGGCCTTCGCAGTTCATCAGCACGAAGCGCGTGGCGTTCCACAGCTTGTTGCAGAAGTTGCGATAGCCCTCGCAGCGCGCGAGGTCGAAGTTGATGTTGCGCCCGAGCGTGGCCATCGAGGCCATCGTGAAGCGCAGCGCGTCGGTGCCGAACGCCGGAATGCCGTCCGGAAACTCCTTGCGGGTTTTCTTTTCGATCGACGCGGCCTGCTTCGGATTCATGAGGCCGGTGGTGCGTTTCGCGACGAGCGCGTCGAGGCCGATGCCGTCGACGATATCGATCGGGTCGAGCGTATTGCCCTTGCTCTTCGACATCTTCTGGCCTTCGGCGTCGCGCACGAGGCCGTGCACGTAGACCGTGTCGAACGGCACCTTGCCCGTGAAGTGCGTGGTCATCATGACCATGCGCGCGACCCAGAAGAAGATGATGTCGAAGCCGGTGACGAGCACCGACGACGGCATGAAGTGCTTCAGTTCCTCGGTTTCGTTCGGCCAGCCGAGCGACGAGAACGGCACGAGCGCCGACGAGAACCATGTGTCGAGCACGTCTTCGTCGCGCTTTAACGCACCCGTGTAGCCCGCCGCGGCGGCTTTCGCGCGCGCGTCTTCCTCGGTCTTCGCAACGAAGATTTCGCCGTTCTCGCCGTACCACGCCGGAATCTGATGGCCCCACCAGAGCTGACGCGAGATACACCAGTCCTGGATGTTTTCGAGCCACTGGTAGTAGGTGGTGGTCCAGTTCTCCGGCACGAATTTGATCTGGCCGTTACGGACCACGTTCAGCGCGGTTTCGGCGATCGACTTGCCCGGGTTGAACGTGCCCTCGGGAGCCGGCTTGCTCATCGCGACGAACCACTGGTCGGTCAGCATCGGCTCGATCACGACGCCGGTGCGGTCGCCGCGCGGCACCATCAGTTTGTGCGGCTTGACCGATTCGAGCGCGCCGAGCGCTTCGAGATCGGCGACGACCTGCTTGCGGGCGTCGAAACGATCGAGGCCGCGGTATTTTTCGGGCGCGTTGTCGTTGATCTTCGCGTCGAGCGTGAGGATTTCGATTTGCGGCAGCTGGTGGCGCAGGCCGACCTGGTAGTCGTTGAAATCGTGCGCGGGCGTGACCTTGACGACGCCGGTGCCGAATTCGCGGTCGACGTAGTCGTCGGCGATGATCGGCACTTCGCGGTTCGACAGCGGCAGCGTGACGGTCTTGCCGATCAGGTGTGCGTAGCGTTCGTCTTCGGGATGCACCATCACGGCGGTGTCGCCGAGCATGGTTTCCGGACGCGTGGTGGCGACGGTCAGATGGCCCGAGCCGTCGGTGAGCGGATACTGGATGTGCCACAGGTGGCCGTTTTCTTCCTCGCTGACCACTTCGAGGTCGGAGACGGCGGTGAGCAGCACCGGGTCCCAGTTGACGAGACGCTTGCCGCGATAGATCAGGCCCTGTTCATACAGGCGTACGAATACGTCGCGCACGGCGGCCGACATTTTGTCGTCCATCGTGAAGTATTCGCGCGACCAGTCGATCGACGCGCCGAGGCGGCGCACCTGGCGCGTGATGGTCGAGCCCGACTGCTGCTTCCACTCCCACACGCGCTCGACGAACTTGGCGCGGCCGAGGTCATGGCGCGACACGCCCTGCGCGTCCAGTTGCCGTTCGACGACGATCTGCGTGGCGATCCCGGCGTGGTCCGTGCCCGGCACCCACAGCGTGTTTTCACCGAGCATGCGGTGATAGCGCGCGAGGCCGTCCATGATGGTCTGGTTGAACGCGTGGCCCATGTGCAGCGTGCCCGTGACGTTCGGCGGCGGCAGCTGGATCGAGAAATCCTTGCGATTGGAGTCGAAGGAGGGCGCGGCGTAGGCGCGCTTTTCCCATTCCGGGCCCCAATGGGCTTCGATGGTGTGGGGTTCGAAGCTTTTGGCAAGCGTCGAGGTGGGGTCGCTCGAGGTGTCGCTCATGTTTCTGGTTAAAGGCAGGATTTTGGATGCGGAGGATTGGAGATTATAGCTGGGAGGGGGAGGGGCCTGCGTGGGGCGGTTTTTTGTTCGTTGTTCTGGGTTTGTTGGCGCCTGCGCGGCGCGGGCGTTTTTTTCGTTTTTCTGGCTTTGTTGGCCTTTCCTTGTTTTCTTGTCGGTCTATTGGCGTTGCCCCTGTGCGGGGCGGCACCTACTTTCTTTGCGGCTGCAAAGAAAGTAGGCAAAGAAAGCAGCTTCACACCGCTAATTCTGAAGCGGGTCCCCTGGCTTGGAGGGGATCGTGGTGCATCTGGAATCTGTCTCCTCGCGCATTCCGCGTCAGTGACAAGGCCGTCATTCTTCCGGCGGCGCTACACGCGCCGAAGCCCGGCTCAAAAACCATCGGTTGTTTCGGCGTGTCGCCGAGGTGCAGCCGATGGCCCCCGTTGCGCGAACGAACCCGCGGGTTCTCCTGGCAGACCCGTCCGCGACGCACGCAGTGCGGAGTGGGAGCGGATGATGGCTTTGTCACCTGCATTGAATGTGCGAGGGCACCGATTCCAGATGCACCACTGCCCCCTCCGAGCCAGGGGGCCCGCTTAAGAATTAGCGGTGTGAAGCTGCTTTCTTTGCCTACTTTCTTTGCAGCCGCAAAGAAAGTAGGTGCCGCCCCGCACAGGGGCAACGCCAATAGACCGACAAGAAAACAAGGAAAGGCCAACAAATCCAGAACAACAACAAAAAAACCGCCCGCGCCGCGCAAGCGCCAACAAACCCAGAACAACGACACCCCCCAATCCAGACCAACAAAAAAATCCCGCCCCGCACAGGGGCCTATAATGTCATTCGCCCTGCCGTCCGCCAGAGAAAATGCCCGATCTCCTCGCCAATCTGAACCCCGAACAACACGCCGCCGTCACGCTCCCCAATGAGCCCGCACTGATCCTCGCAGGTGCCGGCAGCGGCAAAACCCGCGTCCTGATCACCCGCATCGCGTGGCTCATCCAGCACGGCCTCGCGTCTCCCGCGACCGTGCTCGCCGTCACCTTCACGAACAAGGCCGCCCGCGAAATGATGGCGCGCCTCTCGGCGCTCCTGCCCATCGACACGCGCGGCATGTGGATCGGCACCTTCCACGGTCTCTGCAACCGCATGCTGCGCGCGCATCACCGCGACGCGGGCCTGCCCGCCACGTTCCAGATTCTCGATACCGCCGACCAGCTTTCCGCGATCAAGCGCCTCATGAAGGGCCTCAACATCGACGACGAAAAGTACCCGGCGAAAAATCTCCAGTACTTCATCAACAACGCGAAAGAGCAGGGGCTGCGGCCGAAAGACGTCGACGCCACCGACAACTTCAATCGCAAGTTCGTCGAACTCTACGAAGCCTACGACCAGCAGTGCCAGCGCGAAGGCGTGGTCGATTTCCCCGAGCTGCTGCTGCGCTGCCACGAACTGCTCGCGCACAATCCGCCGCTGCGCGCGCATTACCAGGCGCGCTTCCGGCACATCCTCGTCGACGAGTTCCAGGACACCAACAAGCTGCAATACGCGTGGCTCAAGCTGCTCGCGGGTCAGCACAACGCGATCTTCGCGGTCGGCGACGACGACCAGTCGATCTACGCATTCCGCGGCGCGAACGTCGGCAACATGCGCGACTTCGAGCATGAGTTCAACGTGCGCAATCTGATCAAGCTCGAACAGAACTACCGCTCGCACGGCCATATTCTCGATGCCGCGAATCAGCTCATCGCCAACAACTCGCGGCGCCTCGGCAAGAATCTGCGTACCGACGCGGGGCACGGCGAGCCGGTGCGCGTCTACGAATCGGCAACCGATTCGCAGGAAGCGGGCTGGATCGTCGAGGAAATCAAGGCGCTCATCAGCACCGGCACCTCGCGCAGCGAAATCGCCGTGCTCTATCGCAGCAACGCGCAGTCGCGCACGATCGAGCACACGCTCGTGAATGCGGGCATCGCCTATCGCGTGTATGGCGGCCTGCGCTTTTTCGAGCGCCAGGAAGTCAAGCACGCGCTCGCCTATCTGCGTCTGATCGACAACCCGAACGACGACACCGCGTTCGCGCGCGTCGTCAATTTCCCGACGCGCGGCATCGGCGCGCGCTCGCTCGAACAGCTCGCGGACGCGGCGCGCCTGTACAACTGCTCGATGGCCGCGGCAATTCCGTACGTCGCGGGCAAAGCCGGTTCGAGCCTCGCCGCGTTCGCGAACCTGATCGGCAGGATGCGCGCGGAAACGCAGCAGATGAGCCTGCCCGAAACCGTCGAGTACGTGGTCCGCACGAGCGGTCTCGCGGAGTTCTACCAGAACGAGCGCGAAGGCCAGGACCGGCTCGAAAACTTGCAGGAACTCGTCAACGCGGCGGCCGCGTTCGTCAGCGAAGAGGGCTACGGGCTCGATACGCCCGCGCGCTCGATTCCGCTGCGCCCCGGTGCGAGCGCCGCGCCCGAACTGGCGGTCGCAACCGACGATCCGAACACGGTCGTGCTCGATGCGCCCGATCTCGCCGAGCCCGCGCAAAACCCCGACACGATGACGCCGCTCGCCGGTTTTCTGTCGCACGCGTCGCTCGAAGCGGGCGACAACCAGGCGCAGGCCGGCCAGGAAGCCGTGCAGCTGATGACGGTACACGCGGCCAAGGGGCTCGAATTCACCGCGGTGTTCATCACCGGTCTCGAAGAAGGGCTGTTCCCGCACGAGAACAGCGCGATGGAAACGGACGGCCTCGAAGAAGAACGGCGCCTCATGTACGTGGCGATCACGCGCGCGAAGGAGCGGCTCTATCTGTCGTTCGCGCAAAGCCGCATGCTGCACGGCCAGACGCGCTACAACATCCGCTCGCGCTTTTTCGACGAACTGCCGCAGGACACGCTCAAGTGGCTCACGCCGAAGGTCGAGGCGGGTTCGCGCTGGGGCGGCCGCTCGGACAACGCCGGCTATGGACGCGACTGGTTCGCGCGGCCTGGCTACACGGGCCCCGCCTCGACGACCCCGGCCACGCTGCCCGCTTTCGCGAACGAGCAGCGCGCGGCGGAAACGGGCTTCCGCGTCGGTCAGCAGGTGTTCCACACGAAGTTCGGCGAAGGCACGATCACCGCGCTCGAAGGCGGCGGCACCGATGCGAAGGCGCAGGTCAAGTTCAAGCGGCACGGCGAGAAGTGGCTGGCGCTCGCGGTGGCTAAATTGCAGGCGGTCGAATGAGCGCACCCACGACGACTATCCCGGGCGCGGCTCCCGAGGCCAATCTCAATGCTGTTCCGAATGCAGGCGCTAATGTAGTCACCAGCGCCGATGCGCGGCGTCCGCTCGGCGTGCTGGCCGCGCTGCCGCAGGAACTCGGCGATCTGATCGAAGCGATGCGCGCCGAATCCGGCGTGCGCACGGTCACGCACGGCCAGCGCGATTATCACGTCGGCACCGTGCGTGGCACGCCGTGCGTCGTCACGCTCGCGCGCGTCGGCAAGGTCGCGGCGGCGGCTACTGTCAGCGCGCTGATCCATGCGTTCGATGTCGAAGCGATCGTGTTCACCGGGGTGGCCGGCGGCGTCGGCAGCGAGGTGCGGATCGGCGATATCGTCGTCGCCGATACGCTGCTGCAGCACGATATCGACGCGTCGCCGCTGTTCCCGCGCTTCGAGGTGCCGCTGCTCGGCGTGTCGCGTTTCGGCGTCGATGCGACGCTCGCCGACCGGCTCGCCGCCGCCTGCGAGCGCTTCGCCGCCGAGGAAGGCGCGGCTTGCGCGGCGCGCTTCGGCACGCGCGAGCCGCGCGTGCATCGCGGGTTGATCGTCAGCGGCGATCAGTTCGTCGCGAGCGCGGCGGCCGTCGCGGCATTGCGCGAAGCCTTGCCCAATGCGCTCGCGGTCGAGATGGAAGGCGCGGCGCTCGCGCAGGTCTGCTACGAGTACGGCGTGCCGTGTGCGGTCGTGCGCACCATTTCCGATACCGCCGACGATCATGCGCCGACGTCGTTCATGTCGTTCCTCACCGAGATCGCGGGCACGTATTCGAACGCGATTCTTGCGCGCTTTTTCGAAGCGCATGGCGAGGCGGGGGAGCGGGCAGGGACGGCGCGAGGGTAAGTAGCGAAGCCGCGCGCGAAGTTGGCCGGCTGACTTGCTGGTGACGCGGGTAAAGGCGCGCTACAGCGGCGGGTTGGCGATACGGCGGACGCGAATGCGGGACTCGCTGATTTTTTGCCGCGGGGCGCGCGTTGCTCGCGCTGACGTTGCGCGTCGGCGCTTCGATACTCGCGCCTTAGCCGTCGCCGCTGCTTGACTCCAGCGCTTCAAGTGCTGCCGCACCTCACGCCGGCCTCATGTCAGCTTCACGCCCGGCTCCCGCAGCAATTCAGCCTTGTCCGCTCTCATTCGAGCGCACCACCGAGCGCATCGCGCACCTGCTGTAGCGCGGCCGGGTCTTCGATCGTCGGCAGGTCGCCGGGCTCGCGGCCTTCCGCGAGCGCCGCGATTGCGCGGCGTAGCAGTTTGCCGGAGCGCGTCTTCGGCAGCATCGACACCATCACCACGCGCGTTGGCCGCGCGATCGTGCCGAGCTGGCGATCGACCGTCGCCAGCAGTTCGGCTTCGAGCCGCGCTCGCTCGCTCGGGTCGCGGCCGCCAGGATCGTTATCGGGGCGCGCGCCGCGCAGCACGACGAAGGCCATCGCGGTCTGCCCCTTGAGCGCATCCGTCACGCCGACCACCGCCACTTCCGCGACGGCCGCGTGGCTCGACAGCGCTTCCTCGATCTCGCGCGTGCCGAGCCGGTGGCCGGCGACGTTGATGACGTCGTCGGTGCGGCCGAGGATCGTCACGTAGCCGTCCGCATCCTGCACGCCCCAGTCGAACGTCGAATAGACCTGATGGTTCGGAATGCTCGACCAGTAGGTGCTGACGAAGCGGCAGTCGTCGCCCCACACCGTCGACATGCAGCCCGGCGGCAACGGATGGTCGAGCGTCAGCACGCCTTTTTCGCCGACTGCGCACGGCTCGCCCGTCAGTTCGTTGCGCAGCGTCAGGCTGAAGCCGGCCGACGGCACGCCAGGCGAGCCGAGCTTGGTCGGCAGCGCTTCGACGCCGCGCGGGATCGCGAGCATCGGCCAGCCGGTTTCGGTCTGCCAGTAGTTGTCGATGACGGGTTTGCCGAGCGCGCCGGAAATCCATGCGGCGGTCGGCTCGTCGAGCGGCTCGCCGGCGAGAAAGAGCGTGCGCAGGCTCGACAGATCGGCCGCCTTCAGCAGCGCCGGGTCCTGCTTCTTCAGCACGCGCAGCGCGGTCGGCGCGGTGAACATCAGGTTGATCCTGTGCCGCTCGACGAGCCGCCACCAGATGCCGCCGTCCGGGCGAATCGGCGTGCCGTCGTACATGACGGTGGTGAGACCCGCGATCAACGGCGCGTAGACGATATAGCTGTGGCCGACCACCCAGCCCACGTCGGAAGCGGTGAACATCGTGTCGCCGGGCTTGCCCTCGAAGATGTATTCCATCGAGGCCGCGAGCGCGACCGCATAGCCGCCGACGTCGCGCTGCACGCCTTTCGGCTTGCCGGTCGTGCCCGAGGTGTAGAGCACATAGGAAGGCTCGTTCGATTCGAGCCATTCGCACGGCACGTGGGCGTCGAAGAACTGCTCGCGCAGCGGCTCGTAGGCGACAAGGTAGGGCGCGTTCAGGCGTTCGGGCGCGAGTTGCCGGTCGATCAGCAGCACGTGCGGCGTCTTGTGCGCGGCGCGCGCGAGCGCTTCGTCGACGAGCGGTGTGTAGTCGATCACCTTGCCGCCGCGCGCGCCGGCGTCGGCGGTGACGATCAGGGCGGGTCTGGCGTCGTCGATGCGGGTGGCGAGGTTCGGCGCCGCAAAGCCGCCGAACACGACCGAGTGAATCGCGCCGAGGCGTGCGCACGCGAGCATCGCGAACAGCGCCTCGGGGATCATCGGCAGATAGATCAGCACGACGTCGCCGCGCTTGACGCCGAGCGAGCGCATGACCGCGGCCATGCGGTTGATTTCCGCGTACAGCTCGGCGTAGGTGTAGTGCCGCTCGATGCCGGTTTCCGTCGATACGTAGACGAGCGCGTTCTGCTGCGCGCGCTCGGCGAGATGCCGGTCGACCGCGTTGTGGCACAGATTCGTGCGGCCGCCGACGAACCAGCGCGCGAACGGCGGATTCGAGCGGTCGAGCACGCTGTCGAACGGCGTGTGCCAGTGGATGCGCTTCGCTTCGTCGCCCCAGAAAGCCTCGGGGTTCTCGATCGAGCGGCGGTGGAAATCGCGGTAGCGGGTCATCGGCGGCGATCCTCGTGCGGCGTGGTGGAGGGGGGCGGATGAAACAGTCGCGCAAATTCCGCGCCCGAGGGAGGCGCGGGTGTCCGCATCAGCATAGACAGGCATCGTGGGGTGGGTAATGCGGGTTGACCATGAGGGGCGGGCGCGGGCTGCGGGCGGGAGTGATGGGGTTTGCGGGGCGCGGGGCGGTTGTGTGGTGCAGCTCGCCGCCTGTCTGGTTCGGCTTGCTCCGGCTGAGCTGCAGAATCATCCGTCGCCCATATCTTATTCGGTCGTTGCCTGGTAATTTACGGGCCTTGCCGGTACAGGTGCTGTGAATCGAGCCGATTGTCTTAGGCAGTTTCTATTTCGGCTCGGTCATCTTTTTCATTTCAAATGAGAGGTTTGCATGTCTGATCGATGTGCCGCTGAGCACGGTATTCCGACTGGCCCTGTTTGCGCCAGATCGCAACTATCCCTTGACTTTAGCGGTCGCTTTCTGACTATGAATGGTCCCGTTTTTCGGACTTATGCGGCATCGTCGGGCAGCGTGGCTGACAGACGAAGTTTTGATTACTCGCCGGCTCGCCAGCGTGAGCACAATACGGGCCCTATTGTACGGACGGGGTGGTTTTTTTATTCACGGCGGCACACATGCAGGTAGCGCTGGGTGCATCAACCTGCACATCGAAAGGGAGGCATTTGCGAGGGATCTGAATGAGTGGGTCGCGTCGTCGCCGGACTGCTACATCCCGCTAACCGTCAGGTACTGACATGTCGAAAATCCCGGTTGCGCGTCTTCTGACGGGCGCTATTCTGTTTGCCTTCGTCGCTGCAGTTGTTGCGTTTAATCTCGTGAACCTGAACGAAGCATATGGCAGTGGCGAACCGTACTATTCGCGCACGACAAACATGGACAAGTGGAGCGATCCGCTTCCCGTTCTCGCTGTCGTTGATGGCGTCGCTGTTCTCGCGGTTGCGGCATGTTTTTTTCTGTGGAGACGTGCTTCGAGAACTATGCGTTGAACGTCGCGTCGGAAGGCTTGGTGCTTCATGCCAACAAGCAGGCGAAGTACTGGAGCGGGTAAGGCTGACGCCGGCAGGCAAGCCATCGCAGGAGCAGGTTAGGCGAAAACCCGCATGCCGCATTCGTTGTGCTCTTAGGGATTGAGAAATTTTTCTAGCTGTTTGATTCGGTCCTGAGTAGCTCCTTTCATGCAGTCCCAAAAGTAAATGTAGCGCGCGGATGCTTCGCCCATTGCATAGACATAGGCGTAACAGTAACTATCGCGATATTTTATCCAATTATCCTGTGCGCTGATGAAAGCAGGTTCGGCGAGAGGATCGCCGGATGCCCTCGATTCTTTATCGATTTCCTTTATTTCCTTCAGAACCTGCGAGTACCTCGAACTGAGCTCCGAGTTCAGATGTTCGAAGTCTCGCTGTTCGCATGCGGCGATATCGTCATTGGAAGCATGCTTGGCTGTCTGGCAGAAGTGGTCGATCTCTTTGGGTATATTCCCAGTGAAATGGATCGACGACGAAGGAAATTTTTCATAATCAAAGGGCACCGAATAAACGGTTTTCCCATAGGCGAATGAGCCAAAAGTCAGTAAGAAAATAACGTGTGATGAAATTAGCGTAGCCAAATAGCGGGTTCCCAAACCCCGAATTCTTTTGCTCGCGTGTATTTTTGTTTGTGCCGTCGCGTGGACAGTGATCGGGCTCATTCGCGACCTTCATGTAGTGTGCATTGCGTCTTGCGATCCTAAACGGGGACCACCTCTAACTCTCCTCGGCGTTAAAGCAAACTTGCCTCCAATACAGTCGGATAACTCTGAAATTTGCTCGCAGATCTTGCAAAGCGGATAAGCGCTTCGGGACCCATACCCTCAAGACATCACCCATCCCGACCGTTCCAAAAGAAAAAGGCGCCCCAAGGCGCCTTTCCCTCGCATGCAACCGCATGCAGCATCCACTCAAACCATCACGCTTTCGCGCGCTTCCCCTCGATATCCGGCAGCAGCACCGTCAGCACGCCGATCAGCGGCAGGAACGAGCAGACCTTGTAGACGAACGCGATGCTCGTCGCGTCGGCGAGCTGGCCGAGCACGGCTGCACCGACTCCGCCCAGGCCGAACGCGAAGCCGAAGAACAGCCCCGCGACCATGCCGACCTTGCCGGGAATCAGTTCCTGCGCGTAGACGAGGATCGCCGAGAACGCCGAGGCTAGCACCACGCCGATCACGACCGTCAGCACGCCGGTCCAGAACAGGTTCGCGTACGGCAGCAGCAGCGTGAACGGCGCGACGCCGAGGATCGACACCCAGATCACGTACTTGCGGCCGATCTTGTCGCCGATCGGCCCGCCGATCACCGTGCCCGCCGCGACCGCCGCGAGGAACACGAACAGATGGATCTGCGCGGCCTGCACCGACAGATGGAACCGGTCGATCAGATAGAACGTGAAGTAGCTGTTGATGCTCGCGAGGTAGAAGTATTTCGAGAACACGAGCAGCACCAGCACGCTCATCGCCATGACGATCTTGTTGCGCGGCAGCGTCGCGTGGGTCGCCTGGCCGCGCGCTTTCTTGACCGACGGATGACGCTTGTACCAGCGCCCGATCTGCGTGAGCACGACGATCGCGACGAGCGCCGCCGCCGAGAACCACGCAATGCTGCCCTGGCCGTGCGGATACACGATTAACGCGGCGAGCAGCGGTCCGAGCGACGAACCCGCGTTGCCGCCGACCTGGAACAGCGACTGCGCGAGCCCGTGGCGGCCGCCCGAGGCCATGCGCGCGACCCGCGACGATTCCGGATGGAACACCGACGAGCCGCAGCCGACCAGCGCGGCGGCGATGAGCAGCACGCCGAAGCTCGACGCGACCGACATCAGCAGCAGGCCGGCGAGCGTGAAGCCCATGCCGACCGGCAGCGAATACGGCTTCGGATGCTTGTCGGTATAGCTGCCGACGAGCGGCTGCAGCAGCGACGCCGTGATCTGGTAAGTCAGCGTGATGAGGCCGATCTGCCCGAACGACAGCGAGAAGTTCTCCTTGAACATCGGGTAGATCGCGAGAATCAACGACTGGATCATGTCGTTGAGCAGGTGCGAGAAGCTGATCGCGCCGAGCACGGAGTAAACCGTGCGCTGGACTTTGGCGACGGCCGGCGCAGCGGCAGAGGGGGAAGGGGGCGCGCCGGCGAGGGCGTTTTTATCGAGGCTCGTTTCCATACGCTAGATGAAGGAGATCAAGGCACACAGTGAAGGTGAGAAACCGGCGGCCGACGCGTGCGGGGCCTGGCGTGTGCTCTTCATGCCCCCTTCATGCTCCCTTTTGTCGTCTTCAGGGTTTTTTTGCGGTCTTTGTCGGTGTCTCACGCGAAATCCGCGGCGTGGGGCCGCGTCAACCAATGTTTGTAAGCATGGGTCGAAGTGTAATGTGGCTTGAGCGAATTGTGCGGACAAGTTTTGTCGCGAATCGGACGCACAAGCGAGGGCGGCAGGCGATTCGGGTTTCGATTCGCCTGCCGCCCTCGCTGCTTTCCGACGCTGCTTGATGTTCCCCTGCGCTCCCCGCCGCCCCGCGGCGGCCCGATCAACTCGCCTTGCGCGTCGCCGGCCGCACGATCACCGTGCAGGTCGTGCCCGCGGCCAGCATCACGTCGTCGGGCACGGAATCGATCTTCACGCGCACCGGCACGCGTTGCGCGAGGCGCACCCAGTTGAAGGTCGGGTTCACGTCGGCGAGCAGTTCATGGCTTTGCGGATTGTCGCGGTCGTAGATGCCGCGCGAGATGCTTTCCACGTGGCCTTGCAGCGTGCCGCCGCTCATCAGCTTCACTTCGGCCTTGTCGCCGATGCGCACGTGCGGCAGCTTGGTTTCCTCGAAGTAGCCGTAGACCCAGAACGAATGGCTGTCGACGATCGCGAGCTTGGCGGCGCCCGCGGTCGCGTAGTCGCCACGGAACACGCTGAGGTTCGTCACGTAGCCGTCGACCGGCGAGACGACGCGCGTGCGTTCGAGATTCAGCTTCGCGGCGTCGAGCGCGGCGAGCGCCTGCTGGTAGGCGGCCTCGGCGGCCGACGCCGTATGCGTCGCGTTTTCGCGGTTTTCCTTCGACACCACGAGCGCATCCATGTCGGCGCGCCGTTGCGCGTCGTCGCGCCTCATCTGCAATTCGGCCTTGCGTGCGGCAACCGCCGCCTGCGCCTGCTCGACGGCGATCTGGTAGTGCGACGGATCGATCTGCATCAGCAGGTCGCCCTTCTTCACGAGCTGGTTGTCCTTGACCGGCAGATCGACGATCGCGCCCGACACGTCGGGCGCGACGTTGACGATCTCGGCGCGCACGCGCCCGTCGCGGGTCCACGGTTCGTCCATGTAATGGACCCACAGCACGCGGCCAATCAGGATCGCGACGATAAAAATGACGGCTGTCGCGACGAAGCCCACAAGATTTCGGATGGTCATGATTCGACTCTGGTCAACGATAAACGGCGAGGCCGAGAAGGCCGCACACGGACACGAGCAAGCTGGCCCGGAACAGGGAGGGGTGCCACACCACGCGATAGAGGCCCGTATAGGCGAGCACGCGGTCGAGCACCCAGGTCAACGCGGAGCCCGCGATAAAAAGCAGCACGATGGCCGGCACGTAGGCATCGAGTACGGCGATATCACGTGGCATGAGGAGCTCCTTCTTCTGACGCGCCGCTCGCCCCATGCCGTGCGCCGATCGCCGAGGCGAGCGGCGACTGCGGATCGAGCAGCGCGGTACGGATGAAATGCAGTTGACTGAGAATGCGCAGCAATTGGTGGCGTTCTTCGCGCGTCGGCGTGAAGCGGCTCATCATCTGCTGCACTTCGGCGATCGCGTCGGCGGTCGCAGCGAGCGCGCGCTCGAAGCGGTCTTCGCGCGGCCGCTCGAAGAGCTCGTTCAAGGCCTCGAGCAGGCCGCGCAGCGCGACGCGCCACGGCGTCGAGCGGTCATGGCGCGGCTCGGCCGGCAGCGCCGCCACTTCGCCGCGCAGATCGATCACCGCGTTGCCGACTTCGAGCACCGAGAACAGCCAGCGCAGCGTGTCGCGCTTCGTTTCAGGCTCGTTCGGCGAGAGCGCGTTGATCTGGCACATCAGATCGCGCGCGCCGCTCTCGAAGCGCGAACGCACGTGGCGCATGCCCGCACTGCCGGCGAGCACGACCTGGCGGCGCAGATCGACGAGCAGGCGATTGCGCAGCCACGGCGTCGACGGCGGCAGCAGCACCGCGAACGCAACCGACGACACGAGCATCGACAGCACGAGCGCGAGCGCGTCGTTCATGAACGCGCTCGGGTCGTAGTGCATGACGTTGTCCGGGCCGGCGAGAAAGCAGAAGAAGATGCAGTAGCCCACGCCGTAGCCCGCGAGCGCCGGGCGCGTGGTCATGAACACGCCGAGCAGCAGGAACGGTGTGAGCGCGGCGCACAGCAGCGCGAAGCCGTCGATGTGCGGATACACGCCGAATACCACGATCATGCCCATCAGCGTCGCGAGCACGGTGCCGCCGGCCATCTGGAACGCTGAGCGCTTCGGGTCCGGCGTCGATGCCACGAGCGCGCTGGTGGTCGCCGCGTTCAGCGTCAGCGTCGCACCGCTCGGCCACGCGGTCGCGATCCAGAACGCGCCGACCACGACCATCACGATTGCGGCACGCAGACCGGCGACGCCCGCCGCGATCGCGTTGGTCTTCGGCTCGTAGCGCTCGATCCAGCGTTCGCGCTCGTGCGTGTCGACCACCAGCGAGGCGTAGGTGGCCGCGTAGGCGTGCAGATCGTCGATGAAGCGGTAGAGCAGTTCGGCGGCGGTGTCGAAGTCGAGCAGCGGCGCGTCGGGCTGCGTTTCCAGTTCGCCGCGCGTCGCGCGCACGCGCTTCGGCAGTTCGGCCTTGTAGGTCTCGAGCTGGGCCGCGGCGTGCGCGGCATCGGTCGCGGTGAGCACCGGCTCGCCCGACTTCGCGAGCAGCGGCGCGATCTCCCTGAAGTACGGCTCGAGCGCCGCGATCGCGATCGCGGCGCCCGGCGTGCCGCTCGCGTGCAGACGGTTCATCAGCTGATGCAGCGCGTGAAAGCGCGTCGAGGCGGTCATGAACTCGCTGTTCAGACGCGCGAGCCGGCCGCCGCGCATGCGCGAGTAGTGCCCCTCGAATACGGCGATGCTGCGCGCCGCCTCGAAGCCGACGATATCGGCGACGAAGCGCGCATTGGTCGCCTCGATCTGCGCGCGGTCGTTGCGCCCGGCGAGCGACGCCGACACGTAGTCGACGAAGGCCGAGAAACGCGCGCGCACGGTGCTGCGCATCTGCAGGCCGGCGAACTGCGGGAACACGAGGCCGCTGACCGCGCCCGCGCAGACGATGCCGACCACGACTTCGACGACCCGCGTGAGCGCGCTGAGGAACGCGCCGTCCGGGTGCTGCGAGGCGGGAATGCCGATCAGCGAGGCCGTGTAGCCGGCCAGCACGAAGCCGTACGAGCGGAAGTTGCGGTTGCGCGCGGCGCCCGCGGTGCAGATGCCGATCCAGATCGCCGTCGAGAGGATGAACAGTTCGGGCTGCTGCGCGAACAGGCCGATCAGCGCGAGCATCACGACGAGACCGACGAGCGTGCCGCAGATCCGGTAGAAGCTCTTCGCGAACACCGCGCCGCTTTGCGGCTGCATCACGATGAACACGGTGGTCATTGCGGTGCGCGGCTGCGGCAGGTCGAGTTTCATCGCGATGCCGAGCGCGAGAAAGCACGCGGCGAGCGCCTTGAACATGTAGATCCACGTGAGGCCGTCGGTGCGCGCCCAGTCGGCGGCCGCCGCGTACCACGTGGCGAGCGAGGCCGGGCGGGCGGTGGTGGGAGAGGTGGACATGGCCTTTCTCACTCGGGCGCGGGCGCGTGGGCCGCGCGCGTGGTGACGGCGGCGGGAGCATGGGTGGCGCTGCGGCTGGCTGCGTGGTTTGCCGCAGCCGTTGGTTGGGCTGCTGGTGTCGTTGCCTGTGCCGCCGCTTGCGTTACTGCTTGCGTCGCTGCCTGCGCATCCGTCCCGGCGTCGGTGCTCTTTGCGGCGTCGCTCTTGCCTTTACCCTTGCCGTGCGCCGGCAGTGTCTCGCTGTCCTGCGGACCATCGGCCGGCTCGTCGAGTCCTCCGCCGAGCGCGGTCATCAGCGACGCATGCGCGCCGAGGCGCTCGGCCTCGATCGTCGCGACGCCTTCCTGTGCGCGCAGCAACTGGCTTTGCGCGACCAGCACGTTCAGATAATCGGTCAGGCCGCGCCGGTAGCCCTCGCGCGACAGCTCGTAGTTCTTGCGGGCCGCGGCGACCGAGCGGTCGGCATCGTCGGCCTGGGTCGCGAGCGAACGCATGCGGATCACCTGGTCGGAGATGTCCTTCAGCGCGCCCACGATCGACTGGTTGTAGCGCTCGACCGCTTCGTCGTAGCCCGCCGAGGCCGCGCCGAGCTGCGAGCGCAGCCGGCCGCCGTCGAAGATCGGCAGCGACAGCGCCGGCCCCACGCTCCAGCTATGCGACGGATTCTTCAGGAACTGGAACAGCGGCCCCATGGCCGCGTAGCCGCCGATCGACGCAAGCAGGTCGATGTCCGGATAGAAATCGGCCTTGGCGACGTCGATGCCGCGCGCCTGCGCGGCGACGGTCCAGCGCGCCGCGACGACGTCGGGCCGGTGGCCGATCAGGTCGGCGGGCAGCGCG